>QHSM01000346.1 GCA_003221595.1 Candidatus Rokuibacteriota bacterium
CCTCGGCGAGGATCGTGTCGAGAATCCGGTCGAGGTGCAGGTAGACCGTGAATCCCATCAGCTCGGTCACGAAGGCCGCCGACGCCATGAGCGCCGGCGGCATCCGGGTGAAGAAGCCGTAGGCCCTGCGCACCCACGGGGCCAGCGGAACCCATTGCACCCGATCGAGACGGAACGTCTCGAACATCTCGTGGAAGAGCCGCATGTGGCCGAACTCCTCAGCGAGATGATAGCGGCTGATCTTGTCGGTCACGTACACCGAGTCGGCCAGGGTCGGCGTCACGTCCCACGCCGCGGAGATGCCCACCCATTCGTGGCGGGCGAACTTGTAGAGGAAGGTCAGCAAGAGCGTCGTCCGATCGAGCGTCCGCGGATCGTCCCGCATGACGACGTTGTTGCGGTAGAAGAGCTCCGGCGCCGCCAGCGGCCGGCGCGAGCGGACGGCGTGCTCGCGGAAGCGGCCGAGGACTCGCTGCTTCTCCGCCAGCGCCTGCTCGCGCTCGAAGAGCTCGCCGTTCTTTTGCCGGAGATACGCCCAGTAGCCCTCGAAGTTCTCGGCGCGCTCGCGCCGGGTGGCGGGAACGAAGATCGACGGACCGGCGGCCGGCGCGGGCGGCGCCATCAGACCTGACCCTCCCACGACCCGTCGGCGACCTCGCGCCAGCGCGCGCGGATCTGCTCGAACTCTCGCGGCGGCAGCCCGCCCGCCCGGAGCAGCGCCGCGTTCTCTTGCCATCGCTCCGGCCTGGTGGTGCCGACGATGGCGGTGTGAACGCCCGGCACGCTCAGGGTGAAGCGCAGCGCGGTGCCGGCGGCCGTCTCGGGCGCACTCGTGAGGAATCGATAGTCGAGGGTCTTGAGGCGCGACCAGTAGGTCTGGTAGTACGGCTCGGCCGGCTTTTTCTGGTATCGCCAGGCGGCGTTGGCGAGCGGGCGCTTGGCGATGACACCCATCTGCCGCGCGGTCGCCATCGGCAGCGTGCCCTCGATGGCCTCCTGGTCCGCGATGCTGACCGAGGTCTGCAGCGTGTCGAAGCGCCCGCACTCGACGGCGTAGCGGGCCGCCGCCCCGTCGCCGCTGTAGCCGATGTACCGCGCCCAGCCGCGCTCGCGCGCCTGCTCCAGCGCCTCGATGGCCTCGCCCTTGCGCAGCGTCTCGAGCGCGCAGCTGTGGAGCTGGATGAGATCGACGTAGTCGGTCGCCAGGCGCCGCAGACTGCGCTCGATGCTGGTCAGGAGCGGGGCCCGCCGCCAGTCCGCGCGCGCCCACCCGCCGGCATGCCCGCACTTGGTGAACAGGTGGACTTCGCGCCGCCGCGCGCCGATCGCCTTTCCGATCAGGCTCTCGCTGTCCTCGTAGCACTCGGCGGTGTCGATGACGTTGAGCCCGGCGTCGATTGCGCTCCCGAGGAGCCGGGCGACGGTGCGGCCGGTCACGCCCTGGTAGCCGATCTCGGAGCCGCCGAAGCCCAGCACGCTCGCCACGATGTCGGTCCGACCGAGGCGGCGCTGCTCCAGAGCGGATCCGCGTGACGCGCTCATGCGGTCCCACACGTTACCACACGGCCCCGGCCCGGCTCTGGCCTCAGGTGGGAAACTGGAGGTGGAGGCCGATCGGTCCAACCGCACGAAACCCGAGGAGGACGCCCATGACCACGATCAGCGAAGTGGAACGGCCGGGACTGGCGGTTCGCGCCTTCTACAAGATCGGCGAGGCGATGTTCGGCAAGGTGCCGACGCCGGAGCGGATCATGGCTCACCGCGTCCCGCTCATGCTGGGGCTCGGCGCGCTCTACGGCTCGCTCGAGTGGCTCGGCCGGATCGACGCGCCGCTGCGGGCCCTGCTGAACGTGCACGTCGCCGCGCTCTACGGCAGCGCGTATTGAATGGACATCCGCCGCGCCGTCGGCGCGAAGCGGGGCATTCCGCTCGAGAAGCTCGACGCGCTTGTCCGCTACTCGACCAGCGACCGGTTCACCGCGCGCGAGCGCGCGGCGCTCGGGTATGCCGAGGCGATCACGCGTGAGGATCGCGACGTGACCGACGCGTGTGTCAGCCGGCTCCGCGAGCACTTCTCGGAGGCCGAGGTCGTCGAGCTGACGTTCATCGTGGGATACCAGACCTTCGCCAGCAAGTTCGCCAAGGCCTTTCGACTGCCGCCGCAAGGGTTCACCGCGGGCGCGTAAGGCCGCCCCGCCGCTCGTCGCTCGTTGACAACGCTGGATCGGGCCGCCTAGCATCCGGTGGCTGATCCGGGCGGGAAACGTCCGCTCACCGGAGGGTGGAACGACGATGCGCACGATGATTCAGGGCGGCTGGGTGGTCGGCCACGCGGGCGGCGGGCACGAGCTCATTCCCAACGGCTGCGTGGTCTTCGAGGACGACCGCGTCATCCACGTCGGCGCGACGTTCGACGGGCCGGTCGACCGGCGCGTCGACGCCGTCGGCAAGCTCGTGTCCCCGGGCTTGATCAACTGTCACCTGCACGCCGCCACCAACGCGGGCCAGGCGGTCTTCCTCGACGGGCTCAAGGCCGACTACTTCGGCAGCAACTTCGTCGGGTACGTCGCGCCCCGCCGAGGGACTGCGATGCCCCGGGCCGGCGACCGCGCCGACGTGGCGGGGACCTACGGACTCTGGTCGGCGCTCCGCGCCGGCGCCACGACCATCATGGACGTCGGCACGATGCCCGGCGGCCCGGCTTCGTTCACGAAGATCGCGGGCGAGCTCGGCGTCCGCGCCTACGTCGGCCCCGCGTTTCGCTCGGCCAGCTACGCCTTCGACGGCAGCCGGATCGTCTGGGAGTGGGACGAGGCCGCCGGCATGACCGGGCTCGAGCGCGCGGTGGCCTTCATCAAGGAGCACGACGGCGCCTACGGCGGGCGCATCAAGGCGATGCTCTATCCGGGTCAGCTCGACACCTGCACGCCCGAGCTGCTCCGTCAGGCGCGACGGTGGGCCGACGACCTCGGGGTGCCGATGCAGCTCCACGCCGCGATGAACCAGCGCGAGTTCCACCACATCCTCGAGCAGCACGGTCAGACGCCGATCCAGCTCCTGCACTCGCTCGGCTTTCTCAAGCCGCGCACGGGCCTGGGCCACTGCGTGTTCCACAACGACCACTCCTGGTGCCACTACCCGTACGCCGACGATCTGAAGCTGCTCGCCGACAGCGGAGTCACGGTCGTCCACGCGCCGTACAAGTACGCCAAGATGGGCGTCAAGTTCGAGTCGTTCGAGCGCTACCGCGCGCTCGGCATCAACCTCGCGCTGGGCACGGACACGTATCCTCAGGATCTGATCCACGAGATGCGCTGGGCGGCGCTCATGTGCCGCCTCGCCGACGGAAGCTTCCGGGTCGGCCGGCCTCAGGACGTCTTCGACGCGGCGACGCTCGGCGGCGCGCGCCATCTCGGGCGCGACGACCTCGGCCGGCTGGCGCCGGGCGCCAAGGCCGACATCATCGTCGTGGACCTGCGCCATCTGCACTACGGCGCCGTGCACGATCCGATCAAGGCGCTGGTCGACTGCGGCAGCGGCCGCGACGTCGAGACCGTCATCGTCGACGGCCAGACGCTCGTGGAGAACGGCCGGGCGACGCGTCTCGACGAGCAGGCGCTGCTCCGCGACGTCCAGGCGGAGGGCGAGCGTCTCTGGCGGGCGATCCCGCAATGGCATTGGACGGGCAAGCCGCTCGACGAGGTCGCGCCCCCGAGCTATCCGGTGCGCGGGGCGCACTGACCGCATTCAGGACAGACGTCGTCCGCGCTACGGCCTTACCAGCAGCGGAGCGATTCGCGCAGGATCGCGGTGATCTCGGCCGAGCCGACCGCCCGCGGCGCGCCGCTGAGGAGCCGCGGCTGCTTCAGCGTGCCCTCGAGCAGCGACGGGATATCCCGCTCGCCGTAGCCGAGCGCGCCGAGGCCGTTGGGAACGCCGACGTCGCGCATGAGCGCGAGCAGGGCGTTGGGCAGCGCCTCGCGCGCCTCACGCTCGGAGAGCCCGGCGGTCGAGACGCCCATCAGCTCCGCCGCGCGCAGGTGCCGCTCCGGCGAGGTGGCGTAGGTGAACCGGAAGGTGGCCGGCGCGGTCACGACGACCGAGATGCCGTGCGGGACGAGCGCGTGGCTGGTTCGATAGCCGCTCGGCACGTAATCGCGGACGAGGCCGGCGATCGGATAGGCGAGCGCGTGCGGAATATGCACGCCCGCGTTGCCGAAGCCGACGCCCGCGTAGTTGGCGGCCAGCGCCAGGTGCACGCGCGCCTCGAGGTCGAGCCCGCTCAGCACGCCGCGGCGCAGGTACCTCCCGACGTACTCGATGGCCTTCTCGCACCAGATGTCGCTCGCCGGGTTGGCGCCGATGTAGGCAGGACGGTCGGGCGGATGGTGCTTCGCCCGCGCGTTGTACGGGCGCGTGGTGTAGGACTCGATCGCGTGCGTCAGGATGTCGCAGCCCGCCGCGGCCGTCACCTCCGGCGGCGCGGTGAGCGTGTTGAGCGGGTCGACGATCCCGAGCGCCGGGCGCAGCAGACGGTGTGAGACGCCGGCCTTCACGTGGTGCGCGAGAACGTGGGTCACCGCCACCGCCGTCGTCTCGCTGCCGGTTCCCGCCGTCGTCGGGACGGCGATCAGGGGCTTGAGCGGGCCCGGCACCGGCCGGCCCCGTCCGACCGGCTGGTTGATGTAGTCCAGCAGCGGCGCCGGGTAGGTCGTCAGGAGATTGACCGCCTTGCACGTGTCGAGCGCGCTGCCGCCGCCGACGGCGATGAGCCCGTCGAGCTCGCGCTGGCGCGCGTACTCGGCGGCTTCCTCCATCGACCGGTCGGTCGGCTCGATCTCGACGCCGTCGTAGACGTCGGCCTTGATGCCCTCTTCCTCCAGGAGCAGGCGGATCCGGTCGGGAAGCCCGAGCTCGCCGATGTGACGGTCGGTCACGATCAGGACGCGCTTGAGCCCGAGCCGGCGGACGTCGTAGGCGATCTCGTCCGTCGCGCCGAGCCCGAACTTGATCGGCGAGGCCTCCATCACGAACACCGTCTCGGTTGGCAGCGTCACGCCCTTCATCTCGTCCCTCTTTTCGTCGCGTCGTTCGTGACCGCGCTACGGCCCCGATTATAATCGTCCTGGTGAGTCGACCGCCGCTCTCCGTCCCCGAGCCCTCACCGGGCACGAAGTTCGGGGCGCTCCACCATCGCGACTACCGGCGCTACTTCCTCCTGGTCCTCCTCAGCGCGACCGCCGACAACATCGAGCACGTCATCAGCTACTGGGTCATCTTCCAGGCGTTCCACTCGCCGACGCTCGCGGGGTTCGCGGTCATCAGCCACTGGGTGCCCTTCCTGCTCTTCTCGGTCTACGCGGGCGCCCTCGCCGACCGCTTCGACTGCCGCAAGCTGATCCAGATCTCGCAGGGACTGTTCGCGCTGGCCTCCCTGTCCTGGGCCGTGCTGTTCCTCACCGGGGCGCTCCGCATCTGGCACGCGGCGGTCATCTTGTTGATTCACGGCGGCGCCGGTGTGATCGGGGTGGCGGCCTCGCAGTTGATCATCCACGACATCGTCGGGCCCGAGCGGCTGCCGAGCGCCATCCGCCTCAACGCCACGAGCCGCTATCTGGCCATTCTTCTCGGGCCCGCCGTCGGCGGCGGGATGATGCTGCTGCTCGGCCCGGGCATGGGGCTCCTCGTCAACATCCTGCTCTACGCCCCGTTCACGCTCTTCCTGCTGCGCATCCCGTACACGGGCCATCTGCGAGACCCGGACCGGCGGCGGGCGCCCCGCTTCGGCCTCGCCGACATCCCGCGTCTGCTCGCCGAGGCGCGCGCCGACGCGCGCATCATCATGATGATCGTGCTGGGCGGGACCACGTCGTTCCTGGTCGGCAACGCGTTCCAGGCTCAGATGCCGGAGTACGCCCACCATCTCGGCACCGACGAGGCGGGCACCTGGTACAGCGTGCTGCTGGCCGCCAACGCCGTCGGCGCCATCATCGGCGCGGTGCTCCTGGAGAGCGCGAGCTTCATCCGGCTGAGCGCGCGCACGGCGATCGGCTGCGCCGCGGTCTGGGGCGTGCTGATGGCGCTCTTTCCGGCGGCGCAGAGCTACCCGGCGGCGGTGACCATCCTCGTGCTGGCGGGCGCCTTCAACATCGCGTTCACGTCGATGGCGCAGACGCTCATCCAGCTCCTGGCTCCGCCGAATATCCGCGGCAGCATGGTGGGGCTCTTCAACACCTCGATGCTCGGTCTGCGCGCGGGCAGCGGTCTGACGGTCGGCGTCCTCGGCGCCGTGATCGGCGTGCAGTGGTCGCTGGCCCTCAGCGCGTCGGCGGTCGTGCTGGTCGCGCTCGGCCTGCTCGTCGTCGATCGGCGAGCGCACCCGCGGCGGGGCCTCTCGGTCTAGCCGCGGTCCCCGCTCGGGCGCCCGTCAGGCCCCCACCGTGGCCTTGATGCTCTTGAGATGCTCGTCGATGTGATTGAGCAGGATCCCGCCGACGATCTGCTCGCCGCTCATGGGCGGCATGCCGGTGAGAACGGTTCCGCTCTTGGTGAGGTCGGCGTCGCTGAGTCCCCGGAGCATCGCGGCGGCCGTGGCGGCGCCCTTCTTGTGCAGCGCGACGGTCTCGGCCTTGGTGGCGTTCGCGTGCTCCTTGGCGTGCTTCGCGTTCATGTCGTGGAGCATGTCCATCGTGAAGTTGGTGGCCTGCCCGGACGCGACGGTCTTGATGATCCCGACGATCGCCTCGTGGGCTCCGGCCAGGTGGTGTGCCACCACGCCGACCGTCCACTTCTCCGACGCCGTCGTCTTCTTCCAGTCGGCGTCGGTCAGGCGCTCGAGCACTGCGGTCGCTTCCTGGGCTTTCGCCTCGAACTGCTTCGCCAGCGCTTCGGCCTTGGCTGCCATGGGGTCCTCCTTCGTGACGGTGGTTCCCGGTTCGGCGTGGTCGGTTTGATGATAGCCTGCCGCTCAAGCTCCGTCATGCCCGTGCCTCGGTGCTGGAGGTGAGTGCGATGCAGGTCTACGCGTTCGACCTGATGCCGTGGCCGCACCTCGCCGACGCGTCGTACTACCCCGACTCGAACCGGCTCTTCGATCCCGCGCTCGGCCGGCAGGTCTACGACGAGCACTTCCGGCAGATGGAGCTGTATGAAGAGTGCGGCTACGACGCGATCTGTATCAACGAGCACCACGCCAAGCCCTACGGGCTCATGCCCTCACCCAACCTGATCGCCGCGGTGCTGACGCAACGCACGAAGAAGATCAAGATCGGGATCTTCGGCAATCTCCCCGCGCTCCACGCCAATCCGGTCCGGCTGGCCGAAGAAGTCGCGATGCTCGACGTCATGTCGGGGGGGCGCATCATCTCGGGCTTCGTGCGCGGCGTCCCCCAGGAGTTCCTCGCCTACAGCGTGCCGCTCGCCGAGGCGCGGCCCCGGCTGACCGAGGCGTGGGATCTGATCGTGAAAGCGTGGACGGAGCGACAGCCCTTCGAGTGGCGCGGCAAGTACTTCGACTACGACCGGGTGTCCATCTGGCCGCGGCCGCTGCAGCAGCCGCACCCGCCCATCATCCTGCCCGCCGACAGCGACGAGGGGCTCGAGATCGCCGCCAGCCGCCGCGTCCCGACCGGCTCCGCCTACCGGTCGAGCCGCCGGGTCCGCGCCGTCTTCGATCGGTACCGCGAGCTGGCCGGGAAGCACGGCTGGACGCCCGGGCCCGAGCACTGTCACCTCGTGCGCCACGTGTACGTGGCGGAGACGAACGCGCGGGCCCGCGAGGAGGCCGAGCCGCACCTCGACTATTTCTGGCAGAAGCTTCTCAGCTACCACCGCGGCTCCATGGCTCTCATGGGCCAGTCGGCGCCGCCGCGGCCGGCGCGGATCGAGAAGGCCGAGGACGTGCCGCTCTACGAGCTCGACTTCGATTTCTGCCAGAGGGAAGGCCTGACGATAGTCGGCGACCCGGATTATGTGATCCGCGAGATCCGCGCGCAGACGCGGGAGCTGGGTGTGGGGGTCCTCGTCGGGCTCTTCCAGTTCGGCTCGCTGCCCCATCCGCTCGCCCAGAAGAACATCCGGCTCTTCGGCGAGAAGGTCCTGCCCTCGCTCAAGCGAGGCTGAGCGCGTCCGCTTGACAGCGGGCCGATCTGCCTTGACTCTCGATGGGGAGCGGTAATGCCCCGGCCCCGCTCGAGAGCGATGCTTGACGCAACAGCGCACGAGCAGCGCCTGGAGGAAGCCCGCGTGCTCGTCGAGCTCGGCGAGCT
Organism: Candidatus Rokuibacteriota bacterium; assembly: GCA_003221595.1. Lineage (GTDB taxonomy): Bacteria > Methylomirabilota > Methylomirabilia > Rokubacteriales > CSP1-6 > AR31. The sequence goes on from QHSM01000346.1 coordinate 8,268, forward strand.
GACCCAGGCCGAGGCGGAGGTCGCGGCGATGCTCGAGGAGAGCGTCGACGACCTCGAAGCTCTCCGCCTGTACTCCAAGATCAAGCATATGCGGGGCCAGCTGTCGCTTGCGCTGGCCTGCCACGCTCAGCTCCAGGCGCGGGGCAGCGCGCCCGGAGAGTCGGCCCGGATGCACCTCGAGTCGATGCTTCGCATGGCCCAGGACCCCGAACGGGGCGCCGGGGAGTTCCTCGCCGTGGGGCAGCGCCTGGTACAGAAGCCCGCCGCCTATCTGGCCCTCGAGGAGGCCTTCCGCCTCTACGTCGCCAGGCGCCCCCACGAGGCGCGCGTCGTGTGCCGCCGGGCGGCCGCGCGCTATCGCGAGCGCGACGCCGAGGTCTACAAGCTGTCGATCCTCGCCGAGGCCTGGATCAGCGAGCTCAGCGGTGATCTCGAAGCGGCCTGCGCCGCGCTCGAGCGCCTCGGGCAGGAGCGCGGGTTCGAGGCCGACCTCGACCGCGTCATGGCGCTCGTCGGCCTCTACGAGCTCATCGGGGCGCGGGACAAGCTCGAGGCGGCGGTCAACATCTGCCGCTTCCTCGAGCGGAGCTTCGGCCCCCGGTTCGTCGCGGGGCGCCTGGCCCTGCTGCAGCGACGGCTCGGGCGCGAGGCGGAAGCGATCCGGTACGAGGAGAGCCACCTCGCAGCCTACCGGCGCTGGATGCACCGGCCGACCTTCGGCGAGGTCGTGCGCGTGGCCGCGCGGCGGGCCCTGCCGCTCGAGCGACTGCGGTCCATGACCTTCATCGAGCACGACCTGCCGGAGGACAGCTCATCCGACGAAATCGCCATCGCGAGGACGCTCGTGGGCGATCCGGCCGAGCCGGCTCACATCCTGGCCGCCGGCGAGGAGGCGCTCGATCTGAAGTGCCGGGCGAGCCTGGTGGCCCTGATCGAGGGCGAGGGCCAGCGAGCGGTCTCACTCGGGGTCCGGGCGCTGCGGACCGATCCGAGCGATTCGCACCTCGCCGGGTGGCTCCTCGACGTGCACGCACGGACGCCGCGCGAGGAGATCGCGGAGGCGTTCCGCGAGCGGGCCGTGGCCTCCCGCGTGCTCGCGGAGCTCGAGCTCGCGGTGAAGACCGCGCCGGCCGACGCGCGGGTCTGGCGCCGGCTGGCGATCTTCTTCGGGCTCCAGCCGGGCGGCCGCGAGCAGCAAGCGCAGTTCGATGAGCGCGCGGCCGCGCTCGAGCTGGCGGCGCAAGACCGCGCGCGGGCGAGCGGCAAGGTGCTGGCGGCGGCCATCTATCGCTTCTTCGGGCGTCCCTGCGGGCTGATCCACGAAGTGTGGGCCACGCGCGAGATGCCTCCGGCCGGGCAGGCCGGCGGCGCGCTGCGGCGAGACGACATCCTCGGCGCCGTCACCGACGAGCTGAGGGACAGCGTCCGCAACACTTTCCTTGCCGTGCGGGAGTACGCGCGGGCGAAGTTCCCGCATCGGACGCGCGACATCCTGGACTACAACTACTGTTACAAGGTCACCAAGGAGGACGAGCCTTCCAGCGGGGTCTCGGCCGGGATTCCGACCGGACTCGCGTTTCTGTCGCTGTTCCTGCAACAGCCGGTGGCGGCCGACGTCGTGTCCACCGGCACCCTGGTCGCCGACGCTCACGACGTGCTCACGGTGGGGCCGGTCGGCGACATCGAGCCGAAGGTCGATGCCGCCTTCCACCGGAATTTGAGGATGATCATCCTGCCGCGTGGTAATCGGGCTCAGCTCGAGCAAAGCGCGCTCGTGCCGCGCGCCGTCACCCGAGAAATCGTTCGCTACGTGGGCGACTTCGACGAGGCGGCGAGGCTGGCCTTCGGCGAGCTGCTCTTCACCTGAGCTGGAAGAAAGAAAGAGGGCGGAGGCCCCGGCCCCCGCCCTCTCGAGGCGCCCTCACACGTCTGGGGCGCCTGCCTCACCTATCGACCGCCTACCAGGGCGTCGTCCCCACCGGGATCAGACACATGGGAAACGTCTGCAAGATTCGGTTCGGGTCGGTGGCCCGCTGCTCGCCCAATCGCAGCTCGATCAGCTCGGGCGGGCTGTGATAGAGACCGCCGCCGAAGGGCGAGGGCCAGCTCGGGGAGCCGATCCAGCCCGTCTGGCCGATGCCCTGGATTCCCTGAAGCGCTTGTGGCGGGTACTGGGCATAGGGGCTGTACGACGACGCATGCTGCAGACCGAAGCCTCCTGGCATCGGCGATTGGAGACCCGGCTGCACGCCCAGCGGTCCGAAGGGGAGCCCGCCTCCGAACTGGAATCCGCCGAAATACGGGCTGTGCTGGAACCCGAAGGGCCCCGGGCCGTACAGACCCTGCTGCGGAAAGCCCGGCTGCGGCTGGAAGGCCAGCTGCGGCAGCGGGAAACCAAGCTGCGGCTGCTGCAAGCCGAACGGGGGCTGCTGAAGCCCGTGGACGGACAGGCGCACCTGGTTCAGCGCGTCCGTCACCTGAGCGATTCGATCATTCAGGAACTGCAGTTTTCTGATATCGACTTTCGCCTCCAAGGGATTTTCTCCTTTCGTGCTCCGGTCGGGCGGAGCTTCGCCACGCCCCGGGGTCAGCCGGGGCTCTGCGATCCCGGCCCCGCCGTGGGGGCGGGATCAGTTCACGGGCACCGTGCGAACGTCGGCCTCGGATGCGGCGACCCGGGGAAGCCGAATCTCGAGCATCCCATCCCGCAGACGCGCCTCGATGTGCTCGACGGCGACGTTCGGCGGCAGCGACACCATTCGCCGCAACGAGGCGCGCGGCGCTTCGTCGTAAATCCGTCGCGCCTCTCCATCGAACCGAGGGCCCCGGCGCTCACCGCTGATCACGAGCAGCCCGCGATTTACGACCCGGATCTGGATCGCCTCGCGGGCCACTCCGGGCAGGTCGAGACAGATCCAAAAGTCTGCGGGCGTTTCCCACAACGCGAGCGGCGGCGTCCATGCGGTGCCGGGAGGTGTTGCCGGGGAAAGATTCCCGAGGCTCGCGAGGAGCCGGTCGACCTGCTCGGCGAGATGGCGTTCGGGATCCCGTTCGGGCGGGATAGGGGCGTAGGGCACCTCCTGGGTCGGGGGAGCGTTTTGGCCAGTGAGAGATCGATAGAATCGCTCGACCTGGCCGATGAGGTCGTCGACGCGCTCTGTGGTCTGCTCCATGGCTGGTCTCCTGGTCTGGCGGCGAGCCGAACGATCACGGTCCCCGGGCGGCCGCGTGAGGCGCCTGCGCCCAGTCGCCGGTCAGGGGCACCGACCGACGCGTGGAGTTTCGTGATGTTGACGCGTGTGGCCGTCACACCGACGCGTGAGGCAGTTCGTCTCACACGTAAAAAAGATGAACTTCCACTTGACACCCGCAGATCGCGAATTTAGCCTGGCTTCGTGTTCGGGTTGACGTTCGAGCACGCACGTCGCAGTCGCTCAGGCCGTGGCGCCTCGAGATTCACGCCGACCGCCTTCCGCCTCTCCGGCCGCGGCGTCTTCTGATCGGGTAACCCACCTTCGTCCGTATTCACAGCGTCGGCAGGAATCGTCTGCGCACTCGCCCTGCGCGGACCACCCAGACACCTTGCGCCCCGACCGCCGAGGGGGCGAACGCCAAGACGGGGACGGCTATGAAATTTGTGCACCAGGAGATTTGCAAACACTCGGGCGCGTCTCTTCCACCTCGAGACAGGACGACATCCGATCGCGGCGATATTGTGGGCTCTGCCGGGCGGATGCGGGAAGTCTACGAGATGGTCGCGCGGGTCGCTGCGACCCGGAGCACCGTGCTCGTTCAGGGGGAAACCGGCACCGGCAAAGAGCTGATCGCGCGAGCAATCCACGCCGCGAGCCCCCGCGCCGATCGGTCGTTCGTGGCGATCGACTGTGGCGCGCTGGTGGACAGCCTTCTGGAGAGCGAGCTGTTCGGGCACGTCAAGGGCGCTTTCACCGGCGCCATGGCCGACAAGCGGGGGCTGTTCGAGGCGGCGCACGGCGGAACGTGCTTTCTCGACGAAGTCGCCGAGGTGAGTCCCTGCGTGCAGGCCAAGCTCCTGCGGGTGCTGCAGGAGCACGAGGTGCGGCCCGTCGGGGGCACCCAGAGCGGCAAGATCGACGTCCGGATCATCGCGGCGACCAACAAAGATCTCAGCGCCCTGGTCGCGCAGGGCAGGTTCAGGGAGGACCTCTTCTACCGACTGAGCGTCGTGACGATCTCCGTGCCCCCGCTGCGCGAGCGTCGTGAGGACATTCCACTCCTGGCGAACTACTTCCTGAGGAGGTTTGCGGCCGCGAGCGGTAGAACGGTCACCGCGATCCGTCCCGACGCCCTCGCATTGCTGGTGGGTCACGACTGGCCCGGCAACGTGCGTGAGCTCGAGCACGCGGTCGAGCGGGCGGTGGCCCTGACCGCGAATGCCGTGCTGCATCCCGAGGATCTTCCCCCGAAGGTCAGCGGCGCCGCCGCTCGAGACTGCGCGACCCCGCACTCGCGCTTGAGCCTGCGCGAGGTCGTCACCCATCACATCCGCAGTGTCTTGAGACAGGCCGGGTGGAACAAGAAGCTGGCCGCCCAGCTTCTCGGCATTCACCGGCGCACGCTCTATCGGCTCGGGAAGCGATACGGCATCTCCCTCGGAGAGCGGGACTAGGGTCCGCCGCGCGCGGCCCGGCGGCGGCCGCCGCGGAGCCGTCGATTCGCCGGGCGCGTTCCATCGGGATTCAAGATTTGCAAAGCCTCAATTTACCTATAGGCTCCGACAAAGTGATGGGATCCTCGCGTCGCTCCGTTCGGCCGTGTCGACCGGCGTGACCGTGGTCGCGAGCCTGCACCAGGTCTACGAGCGGAACGGGGAGCGGAGCGAGTCATGAGCGGCTCGCCCGCTCCGCACGTCGCCGATGCCCGGTGGGACGCGGGCGACCTCGGCTGCGGCGACCTCGTGCTCGAGCTCCGGCAGCGCCTGGAGACGATGCAGCCCGGCCAGCTGCTGACGCTGACCGCCCGCGATCCGGGAGCGCGTGCCGACATTCCGGCGTGGTGCCGCATGACCGGTCACGCGCTGATCGCAGCGCAACATCCCGTGTACCAGATCCGTCGAAAGGAGAACTGAGCCATGGCGAACCGATTCTGTGTCAGCCTCACGCACGCGAAGGACAACCAGGACAAGGCGACGGTGGCCTTCGTGGTCGCCAACGCGGCGGTCGCCTCCGGCAAGGAGACGCTCGTCTTCCTGAGCGTCGAGGGCGTCCGCCTCGCGCAGAAGGGCTACGCGGACGACATCCGCGAGGAGGGATTCGCGCCGCTGCGCGAGCTGATGGACAACTTCGCGAAGGCGGGCGGCTCCATCTACATCTGCTCGCCGTGCTTCAAGAAGCGCAAGCTCGACGAGAACAATCTGGTAGCCGGCGCCGCCATCGTCGGCGGCGCGAAGCTCGTCGAGTTCCTGTCGGAGGGGAGCCCCTCCGTCAGCTACTGAGGCCCGATGGAGCCCGTTGACCGTCATCCGCTCGAGGCCGACGTGAGCTTCGACGGCGGCGATCTGGACTGCGGCAACGGGCTCCTGCTCCTGATCCGCCAACACATCGATCCGCTGGAGCGGGGCCAGCTCCTGGAGTTCCGGTCCACGGAGATCTCCGTCGAGGAGGACTTTCCAGCCTGGTGCCGCATGACCGGCAACGACCTCATCTCGCTCGTGCGGCGCGGCAAGGAGCGCAGCTTTCTCGTCTGCAAGGGCAAGCTCGGCGAGCGCCGGTCGCCGACGCGGCGGGCGCAGATTAGATCTTCCAGGTCTGCGCGGCGATTGCCTCCGCGGCCGAACGCCTCTACGATCCTCCTCTGGAGACGAAACCTCGCTGAAGGGAGCTGCCGATGGCCTCGCCGGCTTCGAAGGACGCGCTGCTCGCCGAGCTCGACCGCGTGGTGCGTGAGACCCTGGCCTACTTCGAGGGCGCCGGGCGGGTGACGGCCGCGCGGGTCGACCGGTGGCACGCCCGCGACGTGCTGATGCACTTCATCTACTTCCATGACGCGACCGCGTGGGGCTTTCAGTCCGCGGCGCTTGGGGGACCCCCCTGGCCCCTGCCGACGGACGCCGACGGGATCAACGAGGTGTGCCGGCGGCTCCGCGAGCACGAAAGCTTCGACGAGCTGCTGACCCAGGTCCGGCAGGCCCACGCCCGCCTCGGGCGCGCCGTACAGAACGCGCCCGACATCGACAAGCCCTGCTTCCGTCGCACCAACGGCGAATTCGTCACCGGCCGGCAGCGGCTGGAAGTGCTCGCCCGCCACTGGGCCGAGCACGTGCGGGAGCTTCAGACCGCGGCCAGGGCGTGATCCAGCTCCTCGCGAGTCTCGGCGTCGTCGCGCCGGCGGCCGCCGATCACGGCGGACCGCTCCGGGATGCCCCCATGAGCCCGATGGCGGCGGCCGTCGTGTTCGCCGGCCTCGCGTTGCTGGTGGGCGCCGTCGGCTTCGTGGTGATCCGGGTCTTGACGAAGCGGCGCTAGTCGGTCCTCAGAGCTCGGCGACGTCGACCGTCCGTCCGTCGGCGGCGCTCTTCCACACCGCCTCGGTGAACTCCATGTAACGCACGCCGTCCTCGAAGGTCGTCCGTGAAATCTTCTCGTGGCCGCGGATCGCGTTGACGAATTCCTCTTCCACGCGCCAGCCGATGCGCTGCCCGGCCGGGACCGGAATCTCGCGCAGGGCCGTGTCGCCGCGCCGGCCGCCCGAGAGCCGCTTCGCGTCGGGCTCGATCCGGAGCGTCCCTTCGGTTCCGAAGATGTACACGTTGCTGGGCGATGCGAGCGCCGTCACCGTGCTGAAGCGCATGTGCGCGACCGCGCCCCGGCCGAGCGTGGCCAGGATCTCGACGTGATCCGGCACCCTGACGTCCTGCCACGCGCCGGTCGCGTCCTTCCGCCGCGGGACGGAGATCTTCGTCATCGCGGTGACCCGACGCGCGGGCCCGAGCCAGCGCATCAGCGCCTCGTACCAGATGCCCATGGTCATCACGTTGAGTCCGCTGAGGGTGGCGTCCTGGCGCCAGTGCAAGGGCTCCTCGACATCGACGAAGCGTCCTTGATTGGCCTGGATCTCGACGGCGAGCACCTCGCCCGCATAGCCGTCGGCGAGCAGGGCCTGAAGCGCCGTGTCCACCTCGAGCGTGTTCGGCGCCGGCACGAGCTGCGTGACGAGGTGCGGCGCGCGGCGGGCGGCCTCGAGCATGCTCCGGGCCTCGACGACGTCCATGGCCATGCGCGCCTCGCAGAGCACGTGCTTGCCGTGCTCCAGCGCAGCCCGCGTGATCTCCGAGTGCGTGTTGGGCCAGGTGCCGATGCAGATCGCGTCGAGGTCGGGCGCCCGGACCAGCTCGCGCCAGTCCGCGTACACACGCGGGATGCCGAGCTCCAGCGCGACACGGTCGCCCGACGCTTTCGTCCGGTTCGCGACCGCCACCAGCTCGACTCCCGGCTGAGCGCGGAGCTTCGGAATGTGATAGCGACGCGTGTTGGCGCCGGCGCCCACAAATCCTACGCGGATCGTTCGGTCTGTCATGGGGCGGCATGGTAGCACTCCGGTCGTGGCTTCGCCCCGCCGGGTCGTTTCGCCCCGCACCGTGCTAGGATCAAGGCACCATGACCCACAAGGGAATGAACTTCGGAATCTTCCTGGCCCCGTTTCACCGGATCGGCGAGAATCCCACGCTGGCCCTCGCCCGCGACATGGAGCTCATCGAGTGGCTCGACTACCTCGGCTACGACGAGGTGTGGGTGGGCGAGCATCACTCGGCGGGCTGGGAGCTGATCGCGTCACCGGAAGTCTTCATCGCCGCCGCCGCCGAGCGTACGCGCCACATCATGCTCGGCTCGGGCGTGACGAGCCTGCCGTATCACCACCCGCTTCTGGTGGCGCAGCGCTTCGTGCAGCTCGACCACATGACGCGCGGCCGCTCGATGCTCGGCTGTGGGCCGGGCGCGCTCGTCTCCGACGCCTACATGCTCGGCATCGAGCCGGTGACCCAGCGCCCGCGGATGGACGAGGCGCTCGACGCCATCATGCTCCTGCTGCGCTGCGAGGAGCCGGTGACGATGAAGACCGACTGGTTCGAGCTGCGGCAGGCGCGCCTGCACCTGGCGCCGTACACCGAGCCGCACTTCCCGATCGCCGTCGCCAGCGTGATGACTCCGTCCGGCGTGGTCGCCGCGGGTCGGCACGGGCTGGGCGTGCTCTCGCTGGGCGCCGGACTGCCCGGCGGACCCGAGGCGCTCGCCAACCAGTGGAAGCTTGCCGAGGAAACCGCCGCCAAGCACGGCAAGCGCATGGACCGAAAGGAATGGCGGCTCGTCGTCAACGTCCACGTCGCCGAGGACGACGAGGAGGCGCTGCGGCAGGTCAAACGGTCCGAGCGGCACGAGACGATCACCTATTTCGAGGAGACGCTCGGCCGGCCGCCGGGCCGCTCGGACGATCCGCTGACCGAGGGCGTGAAGATGGGCACCACGCTGGTCGGCTCGGTCGACACGGTCGTGCGCGGGATCGAGCACCTGCAGCGGCTGAGCGACGGCGGCTTCGGCGGCCTGCTCTTCCGGGCCCACGAGTGGGCGACGCGGGAGCAGACGCTCCGGTCCTACGAGCTCTTCGCTCGCTACGTCATGCCGCGCTTCCAGGGCACCACCGTGACGACGCGCGGCTCCAACGAGTGGGCGCGCGACAATCGCAAGACGATCTTCAGCCCGAACGTGGAAGCGATCCGGCGCGCCTTCACCGAGCGCGGTCGACAGGTCCCGGCCGAGTTCAAGCAGCGCACGTCGGGCGCGCGCGATGAGGACCCGACCTAGCGGACCTTGTTCTCGATCGGCGGGACGGTTTTGATGTACCGCGCGATCGCGAGCGCGTCGGCGTCCGTGAGGTCCTTGAACCCCGCCGACGTGCCTCTGATGACCACCCGCATCAGCGAGAACGCCTCCGGCCCCGACGGCTTCACTCCGGTCTTCAGGAAGCGCGCGATCTGAGCCTCGGACCAGCGGCCGATCCCCGTCTCGAGGTGCGCGGTGATATTGGACGGCTGGCTGCCCTCCGGCCCCGGACCACCCGCCATGAACTTCGTGTCGTCCGGCGAGCCGTCGAACCGCCGGGGCGTGTGGCAGTCGGCGCAGTGAGCCGCGCCGCCGGCGAGATACTGTCCCCGCGCTAGCCCCTCTCGCGGCGCCACCTTCGGGGCGGTCGGAACGGTCAGGGCCGGGACGGGAATTCGCAAGGCGCGCGGCGGGACGGTCGATCGGACCGGCTTCACGCTCTTCAGATAAGCGACCAGCGCCTCCGTCTCGTCATCCGCGATGTTCGCGAGGTACTTGTACGGGTGGATCGGGAACAGCCGCGAGCCATCCGGGCGCTCCCCCCGGCGGATCGCGTTCGCTACCTGCGCGTCGGTCCACCTCCCGATCCCCGTCTCCCCGTCGGGCGTGATGTTGCGCGAGTAGATGGTGCCGATCAGCAGCTCGAATTTCTGACCGCCGGCATTCAGCCCGACCGCGTCCGGCGGCGTATGGCAGCCGCATCCGCCGGCGGTCGCGAACACATACTTGCCACGCGCGAGAAGCTCCGGGCTCGGGTCCGCCGCGGGCGCGGCCGCCGGCCAGAGGCCCAGCGCGAATGCGGCGAGCGTCAGCCCGATGCGCCGGATGCTCATCGAGCGGCCACGGTGTGGCCCTTGAGCGCCGGCAGCACCTTGCTGCCGAACCGGTACACCTGCTCCATGAACATCTCGTGCGGCATGGCGCCGCGGTTCATGTTCACGAGGACGGTGGCGGCGCCGGCGTGATCGGCGGCCGCGGTGATCCGCTCGATCACCTCGTCCGCGGTGCCCCAGGGCATGTGCTCGGCCTCGCGCTCGACGTCGGCCATGGTCATGTCGCGGTAGCGCTCGCGCGCGCCAGAGACCGCGGGCAGGTTCTCGGGCCGCAGGTAGTCGAAGGACGACGAGCTCAGGTAGCCGGCGTCGCGCTGCAGGCTCGTCTCCGTGATGTTGCCGTGACTGAAGAGCGTCTGGTTGAAGTAGAGCAGATGGGGTCCGGCCTCGCGCACGGCCTGGGCCTTGCTGTCGGCGACGTACGCGCTGGCCTGGATGATCAGGTGGTCCGGCGTGAGACGGTGGCCGTGCTGGCCGAGACAGCGGGCGTAGTAATTGATGATGTCCTCGCGCAATCCGCGCAGCGGAGCCAGGCCGGGCGTGATCGGGATGTTGTGGCGCCCCGCCCACTCGATCGTCTCCTTGCTGCCGGTGACCGGCACCCAGACCGGCGGGTGCGGCTGCTGGACCGGGCGCGGCCAGATGGCGACGTCGCGATACGACCAGAACCGCCCCTCGTACGAGAAGACCTCCTCGGTCCACGCCCGGTAGATGATCTCCCAGGCCTCCTCGAAGCGGGCCCGTGAATCGGCGAGTGGCACCCGGTAGACGTTGTGCTCGCGCGGAATCCCGCGCGCGAAGCCGGAGACGATACGCCCGTTCGACATGCAGTCGAGCATCGCCAGCTCCTCGGCCAGCCGGAGCGGATCGTGGAGCGGGAGCAGGTTGCCGTACATGAGGAGCTTGAGCCGCTGCGTTCGCTGCGCGGCCGCCGCGGCGAGGAGATTGGGCGAGTTCATGAGCCCGTAGGGCGAGGTGTGGTGCTCGTTGAACCCCACGCCGTCGTAGCCGAGGCGGTCCATCGCTTCCCACGCCGAGAGATGCTCGGAGTAGGTCCGGACGGCCACCTCGGGCTTGAAGTGGCGCCGGGGCAGAGGCCACGGCAGCTCCTTGCCGCTCTTGAGATGGTCGAGGTGCTCGCTGTAGGGTAAGAGATCGAACACGAAGACTTTCATGAGCGCCAAGTATGCTACAACAAGAGCGCTGGCTGAAAGGAGGCCGCCATGGCCACGGAGAACGGGTACACGCTCGACCAGTTCCTCGCCGATACGCGGGCGACCATCAAGGCGAAGGGCGTGCCGTCGGGGCTCGCCGAGATCCGCGACCACGTGGAGAAGCTGCTTCGCAACCCGGAGCTGCTCACGAAGCACCTGGGTGATCCGGTGCCGTACCGCGAGCGCACGACGATCGGCCACGATCCCGAGACCGACGTGCACGTGCTCGTCCACGGCCGCGAGAAGGGCGGCAAGTCCGTCCCGCACGACCACGGTCCATGCTGGGTGATCTATGGCAACTACAAGAATCCGACCCGCATGCGCCGGTGGCGCCGCCTCGACGACGGGAGCAAGCCGGGGTACGCGGAGATCGAGATCCAGCGCGACTTCATGAACGAGGCCGGTCACGCCTCCGTATTCGCCGTCGGCGACATCCATTCGATCGAGTACGGCGACGACACGTTCTTCATCCGGGTCACCGGCGGTGACGTCGAGAGCCAGAAGACGCTCCGCTTTGATCCCGAGAAGAAGTCCGTCCAGGTCGCCGACCGCGCCCGCGGCCAGCGCTAGCCCGCGCTCTGCCCACGATCTGAGAAAGAGGATTCGAGCATGTCCTACGACCTGGTGATCAAGAACGGAACGGTCGTCGATGGATCGGGGCTTCCGCGGTATCGGGCCGACGTCGGTGTCCGGCACGGCCGCATCGTCACGATCGGCCGGATCCGCGAGCGCGCCCGCGAGGTGGTCGACGCCGGGGGTCAGGTGGTCGCGCCCGGCTTCGTGGACGGCCACACGCACATGGACGCGCAGATCTTCTGGGATCCGCTCGGCACCTCGTCGTGCTGGCACGGCATCACCAGCGTCGTGATGGGCAACTGCGGCTTCACGCTCGCGCCCTGCGCCAAAGAGAACAAGCACCTCGTCGTTCGCAACCTCCAGCGGGCCGAGGACATCCCGCCCGCCGCCATGGAAGCGGGCATCGAGTGGCGCTGGACCACCTTCCCCGAGTTCCTCGACTGCCTCGAGTCCCTGCCCAAGGGAATCAACTACGCGGGCTACGTCGGCCACTCCGCCGTCCGCACCTACGTGATGGGCGAGCGGGCGTTCGTGCAGGCGGCGAGCGAGGACGATCTGAAGGCCATGGAGCGCGAGGTGCGCGACGCCATCCGCGCCGGCGCGATCGGCTTCACGACCTCGCGGTCGCCGGCCCACGAGACTCCGGATGGACGCTGCGTCGCCAGCCGCATGGCCACGTGGGACGAGGTGCGGCGGCTGGTCGGCGTGATGGGCGAGCTGAACGCCGGCCTGTTCGAGATCGCCGGCGAGGGCGTGGACCGGACCCCGAACGATCCGGGGCTGCGTGACTACCACGTCCGGCTGCGCGACCTCGCCGTCGAGTCGGGCCGGCCCGTGACGTTCGGGGTCTTCAGCCGCCGCAGCGTGCCGGACGTGTGGCGGAAGTATCTCGCCCTGCTGGACGAGACCGCCGCGGCCGGCGGGCGCATGTTTGCCCAGGTGCACAGCCGCTCGCTCTCCGCCCTGCTCTCGTTCAAGACCCAGACGCCCTTCGATCATCTGCCGGTGTGGAAGGAGCTGCGCGCGCTCCCGCTCGCCGAGCAGCGGCGTCAGCTCCGCGATCCCGAGATGCGCCGCCGGCTCATCGCCGCCTCCGGCGAGAGCGACGGCCGACGCCCGCTCGGCACCGAGGCCGCGCGCGCCGACTACGATCGGCTCCTCGTCTTCGATACCGTCGAGGGACCGCATCGCACGGTCGCCGAGGTCGCCCGCGAGCGCGGTCAGCATCCGGCCGAGACCATGATCGACCTCGCACTGGCGAAGGATCTCGATCTCTTCTTCCTGCAGCCGGTCGCCAACGAGGACCAGGACGCAGCCCTCGAGCTGATGCGTCACCCGCGGGCGGTGGTCACCTTCTCCGATTCGGGCGCGCACGTCTCGCAGCTCATGGACTCGTCGCTCCAGACCCACCTCTTGTATCACTGGGTACGCCGCAAGCAGGCCTTCACCCTCGAGCAGGCCGTGCGGATGCTGACCCTGGTGCCGGCGACGCTCTGGGGCTTTGCCGACCGCGGGCTCATTCGCGAGGGGATGGCCGCCGACTTCGTCGTCTTCGATCCGGAGACCATCGTCGCCGAGATGCCGGAGGTCGTGGACGACCTGCCGGCCGGCGCGCGCCGCCTCGTGCAGCGCACCCGCGGCATCGCCGCGACGATCGTCAACGGCGAGGTCCTCCTGCGCGACGGCAAACACACCGGGGCGCTCCCGGGTCGGCTGCTGCGCGGGCCGGCCGCACGGAGGGCGTGAGCGGGGCGATGCTGATCGTCGACGCCCAGATTCATCTCTGGGCCGCCGACACTCCCGATCGGCCGTGGCCGCCGGGCGGGGCTCAGCGCGCGCAAAAGCCCTATCCGGTCACCAGGGACCTGGCGCTCGCCGGCATGAAGGAAGCCGGTGTCGACCGCGCCGTCGTCGTGCCGCCGTCGTGGGAGGGCGAGCGCAACGATCTGGCCCTGGAAGCGGCGCGCCTCCATCCCGATCGCTTTGCCGTGATGGGCCGACTCGCGCTCGAGAAGCCCGAGAGCCGCGGGCTGGTCGCGGGCTGGAGGAATCAGCCCGGCATGCTCGGCATGCGATTCACGTTCAACACCGAGCAGCAACGGCCGTGGATGGCGGACGGCACCGCGGATTGGCTATGGCCGGCCGCGGAGCGCGCGCGCATTCCGGTGATGATGTCCGTCTCGGGCCAGCTACCCGCCGTGGATCGCGTGGCCGAGCGCCATCCCGACCTCAAGATCGTCATCGACCACCTGGGCATCCGGAGCGGGTCGACGGGCGACGAGGCCTTCGCGGGGATCCCCGAGCTCTGCGGGCTGGCGCGGCGCGCGAACGTCGCCGTCAAGGCGTCCGCGCTCCCCTGCTACTCCACCGCGCCCTATCCCTTCCCCGACGTGCACCCGCACGTCCGGCGCGTGTACGACGCGTTCGGTCCGCGACGGATGTTCTGGGGCACAGACTGGACACGACTGCCCTGCCCGTGGCGGCAGGCGGTGACCCTGTTCACCGAGGAGCTTCCGTGGCTCTCGGCCCACGACAAGGAATGGGTCATGGGCCGAGGCCTCTGCGAGTGGCTCGGCTGGCCCGCGGCCTAGCGGGCGAGGGGCTGCTTCTCTCCGGCGAAGACGGGATTCTCCGTCCGATCGACCAGCGCTTCCGACCCCTCGGTGGGTAGCATCTCCGCGTAGTTCTGGGCGCCGTCGATGTCACCCGCCCACACCTCGCGGGGCAGCTCGTACAGCACCTCGATGCCGTGACCGTCGGGATCCGCGATGTACACGCTGTGCGTCATTCCATGGTTCACGCGGCGGAGGAACGGCACGCCCTTCTCCTGGAGAAAGGCGATCTGCTTCAGCCACGACTCGCGGTCCGGCCACGCGATCGCGACGTGGTTCAGTCCGACCCGGTTGGGCATCAGGCTCCATGTCTCGGCGCCGCCACCGTTGCCTTCCGGAACTTCGGCCAGCGCCAGATCGTGGTGCGTCACGTCGCCGTGGGCGTCGAGCCCGCTGTAGAAGCGC
>QHSM01000259.1 GCA_003221595.1 Candidatus Rokuibacteriota bacterium
TGGCGCCGAACTCTTCTACGACGGCGGGGCCGCGCAGCACGCCCCGCTCGGGCAGCCGCTCGCGCTCCCACACCGGGCAGTCGTACGGTACGCCGTCGAACCAGATGAGTCGGCGCGCGACCAGCGCGTCGTCGATCGACGCGCCCGCGCTGCGATAGCGCTCGCCGGAGGGCTTCGGGACGAGGCCGTAGGCGGTGAGCCGGGCATTCACCAGCTCGATCGCGGCGTCGGGGCTCGCGTGACCGTACGCCGCGAGATGCTGGCGGTGGAACGCGCCCTCGATGGCGTCGAGCGCGAGCCCGCCGGCGCCGAGGGCCACGTTCAGCTCGAAGGCCTGACCGCGGTAGCGCAGGTCGAGCGATCGGACGATGCGCTGCTGCGGCGCGGCGAATCCCTCGAGCTCGAGCTGATGGCGCGCGGCGCGGTCCATCTCGGCGAACAGATCGCCCGCGACCGCGCGGCGCTCGCGCAGCGGCCCCACGCGCGTCCTGACGTCGTCGTGCTTGATGTCGGACGCGAGGAGGCCGAGCGCCGAGAAGTTCCCGGGGTGCCGCGGCACGAGCACGCGCGGGATCCCGATCTCCTGGGCCAGGGCGAGGGCGTGCATGGGCCCGGCGCCCCCGAAGGCGATCAGCGTGAAGTCGCGGGGGTCGTGCCCGCGCTGGATCGAGATCTCGCGGATGGCCGAGGTCATCCGCGCGACGGCGATCGTCAGGATGCCCTCGGCGAGCGCCTCGACCGCCATCGACCCACCGAGGCGCCGGGCGAGATCGGCAACGGCCCCGTGGGCGCGGGCGGCGTCGATCGCAATCGCGCCGCCGAGACGCCTGGCGGTCCCGATGCGGCCGAGCACCACGTTGGCGTCGGTCACCGTCGGCTCGGTGCCGCCGAGGCCGTAGGCGGCTGGGCCGGGCGTGGCCCCGGCGCTGCGCGGCCCGACCTGAAGGCTCCCGTCCACGTCGAGCCACGCGATCGAGCCACCGCCGGCGCCCACGCTGTGCATGTCGAGCTGGGGAACCTTGACGGGGAAGGCGCCGAGCATGCCGTCAGACGTCGTGAGCGGCGTGAGATCGCGGACCAGGCAGACGTCGGTCGAGGTGCCGCCCATGTCGTAGGTGATGAAGTCGCGCACGCCGGCGGCATCACCGACGAAGCACGCCTGGCTCACGCCGCCGGCCGGGCCCGAGAAGATCGTCTTGATCGGCAGGCGGCGCGCCGTCTCGGTCGTCATCATGCCGCCGCTCGACGCCACGGTGAGCACGCCGTGCGCGTAGCCGGTGGCGCGCAGCCGCTCCTCGAGCCCGGCGAGGTAGCCGTCCATGAGGGGCTGCAGATACGCGTTGAGCACCGTCGTCGAGAAGCGCTCGAACTCGCGGTACTCGGCGACGACGTCGGCCGAGCAGGACACGGGCAGCCCGGGGTACCGGCCCTTGGCGGCATCGGCGACGGCGCGCTCGTGAGCCGGATTCAAGTAGGCGTGGAGCAAGCAGACCGCAAGCGCCTCGGCCCCGGCCGCGGCTGCCGCGTCAAGCGCGCGCTCGACGCTCGCCCCGTCGAGCGGCACCAGCACGGCACCGTCGGCAGCCAGCCGCTCGCCGACCTCGAAGCGGTGCTTGCGTTCGACTACGGGCTTGGGGCGCACGAACGTGGGCACGAAGAGCGCCGGGATGTTGCGCTTGGTGCGGCCGATCTCGATCAGGTCACGAAAGCCGGCGGTCGTGAGAATGGCCACGCGCGCGCCACGCCGCTCGAGGACGGCGTTGGTGCCGACGGTCGTGCCGTGGACGAGCCGCCGCACGTCGCGGCCCGCGATGCCCAACGCTCGGAGCCCTGACAGAACGGCGGCCGCCTCGTTCCGCGGCTCGGACGGCACCTTGGTGACGACGACGCGGCCGGTGGCCTCGTCGACCGCGGTCAGATCGGTGAAGGTTCCGCCGACGTCGATCCCGACGATGAACATACGCGCGAGATGATAGCATCGTGCCAGCAACGGGAGGCGCGACCATGGCCACGAGCGGCGAAGCGATCAGACACCTCTGGACGCACAAGACCCAGGACCACGCCTGGCTCGCCGACGAGGAGCTCGTGATCGAGCGGGCCGAGGGCGTGTGGGTGTGGACCGAGCGCGGCAAGAAGCTGCTCGACGGCTTCGCGGGCCTCGCCGTGGTGAACGTGGGCCACGGCCGGCGGGAGATCGCCGAGGCGATTGCCGAGCAGACGGTGCGCCTGGCCTACTATCCGACGACGCGACAGTTCTCGAACCGGCCTGCCGCGCAGCTGGCGGAGAAGCTCGCCGCGCTGACGCCGGGCGATCTCGACTACTCGTTCTTCGCGGTGAGCGGCGCCGAGGCCAACGAGCGCGCCATGCAGATGGCCCGCCACTACTGGCTCGCGTCGGGCAAGCCGACCAAGCATAAGGTCATCTCGCTCGAGGGGGGCTATCACGGCGGCACGACGGGCACCTTCGCCGTCTGCGGGCTGTCCCACATGGTCGAGCCGTACGCGGGTCTGCACGTGCCGGGCTTCGCCAAGATCACGCCGCCGTACCCGTTCCGCGACCGGGGCAAGGGGACCGACGAGGAGCTGGTGCAGCGCCGAGCCCGCGAGCTGCGCCAGGCGATCGTCGCGGAAGGGCCTGAGACCGTGTCCGCCGTCATCATGGAGCCGGTGATCTCTTCGGGCGGCTTCATCATGCCGCCCATCGGCTGGCTTCGCGCCGTGCGCGCCATCTGCGACGAGCTCGACGTGCTCATGATCGCCGACGAGGTCATCACCGGATTCGGCCGCACCGGCCGCTGGTTCGCCTGCGAGCACGACGGCATCGTCCCCGACCTCATGACGGTCGCCAAGGGCATCACGTCCGGCTACATCCCGCTCTCGGGCGCCATCGCGCGGCGCCGGCTGGCCGACGCCTTCCCCGACGACGCCAAGCAGGAGAACGTGCACCCCGGCACCTACGCGGCGCACCCCGTGGCCTGCGCGGCGGCGCTCGCCAACATCCAGATCATGGAGAAGGACAACCTCGTGGCGAACGCCGCGGCGATGGGCGCGCGCCTGCGCGACGGGCTCCAGCAGGCGATCGGCAAGAAGCGCATCGTCGGCGAGGTGCGCGGCCGCGGGCTCATGGTGTGCGCCGAGCTCGTGGCGCCCGACGGCTCGGGCCGGCCCCTCGACAAGGAGCTGGTCGCCAAGCTCGATCGCAAGGCGTGGGACCGGGGCGCGATCGTCTACGC
>QHSM01000260.1 GCA_003221595.1 Candidatus Rokuibacteriota bacterium
CGATATTGGCAAAGAACGCCTCGACGTACCGGAGACGCTCCGTGGCCCGGTAGTCACGCATGAAGGCGTGCTCCCACACGTCCATGACCAGCAGCGGAGCGCAGCGGGCCGGAATCCCGTCCTGGTGGAGGCTGACCCAGAAATTGGTCAGGCGGCCGGTCAGCGGATCCTGAAACAGGATGACCCAGCCCACGCCCCGCATGCTCCTCAGCGCCTTGAAGCTTTCCTGCCACTGATCGATCGATCCGTACGTCTGCGCGAGGGCGCGGCCGCAGGCCTGGCGGTCTGACGGCCGAGGCGCGCCGCCCGGCTTGAGATTCGAGAAGTACAGCTCGTGCAGGACCATGCCGTCGTACTCGTACGCGAGCCGCCGCGTTCCCTCGGCGAGGCCGAAGTCCTTGCCCGACGCTCGCCGCTCGGTGCGCATCTCGGTCAGCTCCCTCGTGAGCGCGTTCACCTGCTTCACGTATCCGGCGTAGAGATCGAGGTGCTCCGCGAGTTGTCCATCGGAGATGCGGTCGAGCCCCTTGAGGTGATCGAACGATTGCGCCTGGTACATGCCTTCTCCTTTCGCGAGCCTTCGTCCGAGCTCTGCTCTGGAAGATCTGTGCCAGCGACACATCGAGGGCATCCCGTGAGCGACGGTAGGCGCGGCACGAGCGATGCACGACAACGTGAGCACGGCGCGGATCAGCCGTGTCGAGGGACAGACATCGAACGAAGGAGATGGCGATGCTCTACTACGCGCTGGCGTTTCTGATCGTTGGACTGGTGGCGGGAGCTCTCGGATGGTTCGGAATCGCGGCGATCGCCGGGCAAATCTCGTGGGTGCTCTTCCTGATCGCCCTGGTCTTTCTCGTCATTCACGTGGCGACCGGGCGCCGAATGCCGCTGAGCTGAAGTCCGCCCGGTGTAGTTCTTCCTCGGTAGTTTCGCCGGCCCGTGTAACGACTACACGGGCCGACGACTTGACGTCGCCCGCGTTTCGTTGGATCCTCCGGCGCTAGGTAGCCCTGTAGCAACCTCCTCTGATCCCGGATCGTATCCCTGAGTAGCAGGTGGTGAGCCCTCGGCCGGTAAGCCGCGGCCGGGAGGCTCGAGGGCAGAAACACTGACGGCCGGATCGTCACTCGGGAGGTGTCCGATGACGCTCGTCACCCTCTTGGCGCTCGCGATCGGTTCGCTCCTGGTAGCCCCGTCCGTCCGGGCGCAGTCCCCGGAGACCCCGCGCCGCGGCGGAATCCTCCTGGCGGCCATCGGCGCCGACGCGCCGAGCCTCGACCCGCATCAGGAGCAGACCTTCGCCACCATCCAGCCGGTCGCTCCGCTCTACAGCACGTTGCTACAGATCGATCCCTACAGCTACCCGAACATCGTCGGCGACGTGGCCAGCGAGTGGAAGATTTCGCCCGACGCCCTCACGTACACGTTCAAGATCCGCCCGGGGATCCGGTTCCACGACGGCTCGCCGCTGACGGCCGCCGACGTCAAGGCCAGCTACGACAAGATCATCCTCCCACCCGAAGGGGTCCGCAGTATTCGCCAGGCCAACTACTCGGCGGTGGCGAGCGTCGAGGCCCCGGACCCGAGCACGGTGGTGTTCAAGCTCAAGTTCCCCTCCGCCTCGCTCTTCGTCAACCTCGCCCACCCCATGAACGTCATCTTTCCCAAGAAGCATCTCGACAAGGACCCGAACTACTTCAAGAACAACGTCATGGGCTCCGGCCCCTTCAAGCTCAAGAACTACACCCGCGGCTCGACGTTTGAGGGCGAGCGGAATCCCGACTACTTCGTCAAGGACCGGCCGTACCTCAACGGATACAAGTTCTTCATCAGCACCGAGACGTCGGTACGGGCCGCCGCAATCCGGTCGGGCCGGGCCTACATCGAGTTCCGCGACCTGCCCATGGCCGAGGTGGACTCGATCCGGAAGCATCTGGGTGACAAGGTCGCGGTTCAGCAGACCCCCTTTGTCATCCACTTCGACGTCTCCATGAACAACACCGTGAAGCCGTTCACCGACATTCGCGTGCGGAGGGCCCTCAACCTCGCGATCGATCGATACACGGCGGGCAAGGTCCTCTACGGGCTCACGGGTCTCCGGGACGTCGGGGCGTTCACCCGGCCGGGCACCGAGTGGGCGATGGCGCCGGCCGAGCTCGAGAAGTTCGCGGGCTTCGGGCGCGACGCGGAGAAGAACCGCGCGGAGGCCAAGCGGCTCCTGGCGGAAGCGGGTTACCCGAATGGCTTCAAACTGGTGCTGAAAAACCGCAACGTCAAGCTGCCGTACCAGGACTGGGCGGTCTACGTGATCCAGGAATGGCGCAAGATCGGAGTCGAGGCCGAGCATCGGCCGCTCGAGACGGCAGCCTGGTACGCGGACGGACGGGACCAGGGGAACTTCGAAGCGATCGTCACTCCGATCGGCTACCCCGTCGACGATCCCGACGCGCTGCTCACGCCGTTCATCACCGGGTCTTCCCAGAACTGGGGCCGCTTCTCCAACCCCGCGATCGACGACCTCTTCGCGCGGCAGGCGCGGACGCTCGATCCGATCGAGCGTCGCAAGCTGGTCGTCGAGCTTCAGAAAGTCGTGCTCGAGAACGCCTACCACATCCCCGGGCTCTGGTGGTCGCGCAACGTCGTGCACTGGACCAAGGTGAAGAACTGGATCGCGCCGCCCAGTCACTTCACGAACCAGAAGCTCCAGGACGTCTGGCTCTCGGAGGACTGATATGCGACGCCCTCACGCGCTTTTCAGCGGTCTCGCGCTCGTTGTCCCGCTCGGCGTCCTGCTCGGCGTCCTGCTCGCCCCCGGGCGCGCCGCCGGCCAGGAAACCCCGCGTCGCGGCGGGGTCTTGCTGGCCGCCATCGCGGCCGACGCACCGAGCCTCGATCCGCACCAAGAGCAGACCTTCGCCACCATCCAGCTGGTCGCGCCGCTCTACAGCACGCTGATCCAGATGGATCCCTTGAGCTATCCGAAGATCATCGGCGACGCCGCCAGCGAGTGGAAGATCGCGCCCGATGGGCTCACGTACACGTTCAAGATCCGTCAGGGGATCAAGTTTCACGACGGCTCGGCGCTGACAGCCGCCGACGTCAAGGCCACGTACGACAAGATCATCTTCCCGCCGGCGAGCGTGCGAAGCATCCGCAAGAACACCTATACCGAGGTGGCGAGCGTCGAGGCGCCGGATCCGAACACCGTGGTCTTCAAGCTCAAGTTTCCCTCGGCGTCCCTCCTCGGCAACCTTGCGTCGCCGTGGAACGTCATCTATCCCAAGAAGTACCTCGACAAGGACCCGAACTACTTCAAGTCCAACGTCGTCGGGTCGGGGCCGTTCAAGTACAAGAGCTACACGCGCGGATCGACGTTCGAAGGGG
>QHSM01000261.1 GCA_003221595.1 Candidatus Rokuibacteriota bacterium
GCCCTTCGTGGGCAAGTGCCACGTCGCCTATCTGCCCAATCGCAAGATCGTCGGACTGTCCAAGATTCCGCGGCTCGTCGAGATGTTCAGCCGGCGGTTGCAAGTTCAGGAGCGGCTGACGACCCAGATCGCTAACACGCTGAACGAGGCGCTCCAGCCGCGCGGCGTGGCCGTGGTCATGGAGGCGATCCACCTGTGCATGCTGATGCGCGGCGTGGAGAAGCAGAACTCGAAGGCGATCACCTCGGCGATGCTGGGGACGTTCCGCGAGCGGCCCGAGACGCGGGCCGAGTTCATGGAGCTGATCAAGTCGAGCCGGGGGCTCCAGATTTGAGCGCCGTGCGGGGCGCCCTCGCGGGTCAGGTCGCGATCGTCACCGGCGCCGGCCGCGGGATCGGCCACGCCGTCGCGCTGGCACTGGCGCGCGAGGCCGCCACGGTGGTGCTGGCGGCGCGGACCCGGCAGGAGCTGGCCATGGCGGCCGCGACGATTCGCGAGAGCGGCGGCACGGCGCTGGCCATCCCCACCGACGTCACCCAGGACGGCGCGGTCGAGGCGATGGTCGAGCAGGCCATCGCCGAGTTCGGACGCGTGGACATCCTCGTCACCGCCGCCGGCGTCGCCTCCTTCGGCCCGGTGGTTGGCACGAAGCCGAGCGACTGGGACGCGCAGCTGGCCGTGAACCTTCGCGCCGTGATGGTGTCCTGCCGCGCGGTGCTGCCGGTGATGATCCGACAGCACCGGGGCACGATCATCAACATTGCCTCGGTCGCCGCCCAGCGGGCGATTCCGGGGGCGGCCGTCTACACGGCGACGAAGGCCGGCGTGGTGGGCTTCAGTCGAGTCCTCGCCGAGGAACTGCGCGCCGAGCGCGTGCGCGTCGGGGTGCTGGTGCCGGGCGCCGTCGACACGCCGCTCTGGGATTCGATCGGGAGCCCCCCGGACCGCAGCCGGATGCTCCGGCCGGAAGACGTGGCGCGGGCTGCGGTGCTGATGGCCGCGCTCCCTCCGGGCGCGTCGCTCGAGGAGCTCACCCTGCTGCCCGCGGGCGGCATCCTGTGATACGATGACCACGAAGTCACTCGATTCCGGAAACGCTCACCCCGATCGGGAGGAACGCATGGTTACGATGACCGAAACCGCGGCGAAGAAGGTCTCCGAGCTCCGCCTCGAGGAAGGCAAGCCCGAGTGGGGTCTGCGGATCCGCGTGGTGGGCGGGGGCTGCTCCGGGATGTCCTACGAGCTCGGCTGGGAAGACCAGGCGACGCCCGAGGACAACGTGTTCGACGCGCAGGGCATCAAGGTGTACATCGACAAGCACAGCGCGCCCTATCTGTCCGGCAGCGAGATCGATTTCGTCGACAACAACATGATGGGCGCCGGGTTCGCGATCAAGAACCCGAACGTGAAGTCGAGCTGCGGCTGCGGGCAGTCGCACCGGTTCTAGCTTCTCGCCAGCAGTCGTGCGCGTCCGGGTTCGTCTCTTCGCCCGGTACCGTGAAGCGCTCGGGCGCGAGCGGCTCGAGGTCGAGCTTCCCGAGGGCGGTACCGTCGAGTGCGCGTGGTCGGCGGTCGCCGACCGCCATCCCGAGCTCGCACCCTACCGTCCGTACACGCTGTTCGCCGTCGGACAGGACTACGTTTCCCCCGACCATCGTCTCCGGCCCGACGATGAGCTCTGTCTGTTTCCGCCGGTGAGCGGCGGCGCCGCGGCCGACATCTACCGCGTCGTCACGGAGCCCCTGTCCCCCGACTCGATCGCCGCCGAGGTGGACGAGCCGGGCGCGGGCGGCATCGTCATCTTCTCCGGCGTGGTGCGGAACGAGACCGGCGGCCGCCCCGTGAAGTTCCTGGAATACGAGGCGCACGCGACGATGGCCGAGGTGAAGATGCGCGAGATCGGCGAGAGCCTGCGCGCGAGATGGTCCGGCGTGAAGCGGGTGGCCATGCTCCATCGCATCGGCCGGCTCGAGATCGGCGAGGCGAGCGTGCTCATCGCCGTCTCCGCCGCGCATCGGGGCGACGCGTTCGAGGCGTGCCGGTACGCGATCGACACGCTCAAGCGCACCGTCCCGGTCTGGAAGAAGGAGCACTTCGAGGACGGCGAGGTCTGGGTGGGTCTCCAGGGCGGCTAGCCGGGTGGGCCCGCGCGACCAGGTGGAGCGCACCATTCGCCGCCACGCCATGCTCGCGGGTGGCGAAACCGTCCTGGTGGCCGTGTCGGGCGGCGCGGACTCCGTCGCCCTGTTGCACGTCCTCGCCGATCTCGCCGACGCCTGGCGACTCCGGCTCCACGTCCTTCACGTCGATCATCAGCTCCGACCCGATTCGCCCGCCGACGCCGATTTCGTCCGGGCGCTCGGAGCCCGCCTCGGCGTTTCCGTCGACGTCGTGACCGTGACGGTCGATTCACGGGGCTCGCTCGAGGCGGCGGCTCGGGAATCGCGGTACGCCGCGCTCGAGGCCGGCGCCGCCCGCGTCGGCGCCCATCGAATCGCGCTCGGCCATACCGCCGACGATCAGGCGGAGACGGTGCTGATGCGTCTTCTCGAGGGCGCGGGGGTGCGCGGGCTCGCCGGGATCCCGCCCGTACGCGGCCGGATCATCCGCCCGCTCATCGAGCTCCATCGGGCCGCGCTCGAGGCCGAGCTCCGGCGCGCGGCGATCCCCTGGGTCGAGGATCCGACGAATCGCGACCCGAAGTTCCTGCGCAACCGGATTCGCCACGAGCTGCTTCCGCTCCTCGCCGACTCCTACAATCCGGCAATCGCGGGCGCGCTCACGCGCGTGTCGACACTGGCGCGCGACACCATCGCGGCGCTCGATCGAGCCGCCGCCGCCGAGCTCGCGCGCCTCGCCACGTTCGAAGTCGGCGCCGTGACCCTTCCGCTCGGGCCCCTGCGCGCGCTGCCGCGTCAGATCGCCGCCGAGGTGCTGCGCCAGGCCGCCGAGCGGCTCGGGAGCCGCGCCCCCTTGAGGGCGTGGTCTCACCGCGGACTCCGACGGGCCCTCGCGGTCCCGCCGCCCCGGCGTCCGTTCAGGCTGGGCGGGGTCACGATCGAGGTGAGCGGCGCGCTCGCCCGCCTGGCGCGGGCTTCGCTGCCCGCGCTCGTCGCCCGTCCGCTCGGGGTCCCGGGCCGCACCGAGCTGCCGGAGATCGGCCAGGCGCTCGAGGCGCGGATCGTCGGCGCCGAGGCCTACGCGGTGCCCCGCGATCCGAGCCGCGTGGCCTTCGATGTGGATGAGCTCGGCGGCGGACCGCTCACGGTCCGGGCGCGGCGTCGCGGCGACCGCTTCGTTCCGTTCGGCGGCGCCGAGCGACGGCTCAAGACGCTCCTGATCGACGCGAAGGTGCCCCGCTGGGACCGCTCGCGCGTGCCCGTGATCGAAGCGGGCGGCGTCATCATCTGGATCGGTCACCTCCGGCGCTCCGCCACGGCTCGCGTGACCGCCCGGACACGACGGGTGCTGGAGCTGGCTCTCGTGCCTCTGGCGAAGACCGACTGCGGCCGGTAAAGTAGAGAGGCTGCCGATGAAGCCACTCATCGCCCTCCTGTT
>QHSM01000262.1 GCA_003221595.1 Candidatus Rokuibacteriota bacterium
TAGCAAGCGGCGTTGGGCTGGTAAGCGGCGTTGGGCTAACAAGAGGTATCGGGCTAGCAAGCGGTGTCGGGCTGGTAAGCGGCGTTGGGCTAACAAGAGGTATCGGGCCACTAAGAGGTGTCGAGCCGGTAAGAGTCGTCGGGTCAGTGGGAGTTGTCGGGATCACTCCGCCGATCGGAGCAGTCACGCCGGTCAGCACGCCCGAGCCCAGAGAGCCCACGGCGTTCACACTACTCGTGGCGGTGGTGCCGCCGTTACCGATCAGCGGCTGCGTCACGTCGTTGAGCGCCGCAACCGTCGCCGCTCGGACGACCGGCGTCAAGCTGGCGGCGGGAGCGTCTTTCGGCAAGAAGGTGAAGTCCGCTGCCAGGGCCCTGGCGGTCTCTGGCGTGATGTTCTGGGGCGCCGGAATGGGCCCGGCGTCGGTCACGGTCACTCGCTGAAATGCGCCGACCTTGACCGCGGGCCCGATGGGTCTCCCGGTCGCCGGGTCGAGCTTGGTGACCTCGACGAGCCCGCGCAGGATCGTGATCGTCGAGCGTGGCGGGAAGACCTCGGCGACGACGAACGTCCCGCGGATCGCGACGACGGCATTCGGCGTCTGGATCTCGATGGTCTGGCCCGGCTTCATGGCGGCCTTGCTGACTGCCACGGCCGTCCGGCCGGCCGCGAGCGTGACCGTCGATGTCGCCGGCACTTCGGTGATCGTGAGGCTCGATCGCTCACGTGCCGTCACGGTCGCCTTGCCGCCCAGCAGGACGCGCACCGCGGACCTCTCTCCGGTCACGATCCGGTCGCGGAGGAAGACACCGTCCTTGAACCTGAGCAGCGCCGGCGCCCGCAGTGCCGCGCGCGCGACCGTGGCGGTCCCCATCAGCATGGCGACCACGCCGACCGGTGGTTCCTCGGACGACGCCGGCAACGGACACGGCGGCATCGCGACCGTGAGCACCACCAAGAGGCAGGCGCCGAGGGCGCGACGTGATCGCGTGAGAGGAGGCAGTCGCGTGTCCATCGATTCGCAGTCTAGAGCCTGCCAATCAGCCGCAAATCAGGGAAGCCCCGCAAATTCGAGCCGCGTGACCCCTGAGGGCCGGGTGAGGGTTGTCCCTGAGAGTGTGGGTCGATTGACCGCTCGGCCCGCGGCCCGATATAGTCTGCGCGCGTCACGGAGGAACGGTCATGAGCCCAGCGACGAGCCGCACGATCAACATGGGCATCATCGGCGTCGGCTGGATTGGCGGGCTCCGAGCCCGCACGTGCGCCGGCCATCCCCTGGTCGAGAGCCTGCACCTCTGCGAGATCGACCGTGAGCGGCTCCAGCAGATGGCCAAGGAGACGGGCGCCCGGAGTGCCACGACCGACTATCGCGAGCTGCTGAGCCGTCCGGACATCGACGCGATCATCGTGACCACCACACCCGAGCCGACGCACTATCCGGTCGCGCGCGACTGCCTGCTCGCCCGCAAGCACGTCCTGCTCGAAAAGCCGATGGGGCTCGAGCTGAAGGAAGCCGACGAGCTGATGACGCTCGCCCGGGCCGCCAACCTCAAGCTCACGATCGGCTATACGCAGCGGTTCAACCCGAAGTTCGCCTACGTGAAGAAGTGCCTCGCCGACGGCACGCTGGGGCGCCCGGTGACGGCGCTGGTGAGCCGTCATCTGTCCCGCTCGCTGGGCAACAAGATCGGGGGCCGCGTCCACCTCTCGCCGGCCGTGATGGAAGCCACCCACGACATCGACTTCGTCCTCTGGTGCATGGAGCCGCGCAAGCCCGTCCGCGTCTACTCGCAACACGCCTACGGGGCCATGAAGTCGGCGCACGGCCTCCCCGACAGTCAGTGGATCATGGTGACCATGGACGACGGGACCGCGTTCACCATCGGCGCGGGCTGGGCGCTGCCGCCGGGCTACCCGCATTTCTCGACGGCCACGATCGAGTTCCACGGCACTGAGGGCGCGCTGCTCATCGACGATTCCCATCGCGACATCGTCCTGAACACGATGAGCAAGGGGATGGTGCTCCCGCTCTCCACCATGCCCGGCGAGCCGGTCGGCCACGTCTATCAGGGCCCGATGCAGGCGGAGACCATCCACTTCATCGAGGCGGTCGCTCTCGACCGGCCGGTGCTCGTCACGCCGGAACAGGCGCGCCAGGTCATGGAAGTGACGCACGCCGCCGATCTCTCCGCGGAGCGCAACAGCCCCGTCACCCTGCCTCTCGAGTAAGCGAACCCCGCGAACAGAGGCTCCGTGCGCGCCAGTCCCGCCTCGGCAAGCGCGAATCGAGGATCGGCGCCCAGCGCCCGGCCGAACGCCTCCTCGGCCCCGGGCAAGGCAGCGAGAAGGAGATCGACCGCCTCGACGTACGCGGCGCGCGCCGCCGCCGAGGAGGTGGAGACGGCCAGCCCGTACCGATCCGTCACCCGGGTCAGCCGAGCGGGAGAATGGACTGGACCATCGGCAGCCCCTTGGCCACCAGGGTCCAGCGCGCCTCCGGGCTCACCCGCCAGAGCTCGCCGGTATCCGTGCCTGCGAGGACGTGGCCGACGGCGTCGGGATCGGGCGCTACCGCGTGGAACTGGGCCGGCGAGGGCGAGTGGGCGGCGTCGCCGATCTCGCGCCACGTCTCGCCGCCATCGACAGACTGCAAGAGCATCGCCTTCGCGCCGCCCGCGTCCTTCGCGGCCGAGAACGCGGTGGGCGACGAGCCCACGGTCACCGCGTGGGGCCGACGGGGATCGATGCAGAGGGGACGCGTGTACGGCGGGGTCATTCCCTTCCACTGGAAGCGCCATGACTTGCCGTGGTCGTCGGAGCGGAACATGCCGGCGATACGCTGCTCCATGGGCTCGCTGCGGTCGATGCGGCCGAAGCCCGTCGAGGCGAAGAGGACACCAGGCTGGTCCGGCTTTGCCACGATGTTGTGAAGGTCGGGATTCCCTCCGGGACGGTTCATCGTCCAGGTGCGCCCGCCGTCCTCGCTCAGCACCACGCCTCCGACCTCGACACCTACCACCAGGCGCTGCGGGTCGGCCGGAAGAGCCCGGCCGGCTCGGTGACGGCGTAGAGCGTCGAGGGATCCCCCGGAGCGGCGGCCACGTCCCAGACTTCGCGGTCGCCGATTCCGCTCGGCTGCCACGAACGCCCGTCGTCGGCCGATCGGAAGAAGCCGGCGGTCGAGCCGGCCACGCAGCGTCCGTTCACGCGCGAGAGGTGTCGTACGCTGGGCCCTTCCAGCGCCACCGAGGAGGCGCCGCTGACCGCGTCCACCACGAAGATGCCTTTGGCCGTACCGAGGATCGCCGTCTTCATGTGTCTCCCCCTGTCGCTCAGTGGAGATGCCGAGCCTCGCGGAAAGTATAGATTTCTCCGACCGGTCTCCGCAATCGCGCGCGGAAGGCTTGTCAGCGTAACCCGGAGGCGCTATTGTTCACCGTGTCCAAGTCGCTCGCGCCAGCCGGCCATTTCGTACTACTCCGCGGTCGCTTCTGCTTCGGTGAGCTGCTCTGCAAGGTGAGGGGTCGGCGATGACTCGAGGGCCGATTAGCGCTGCCCTGGTGGCGGCGGCGCTCCTCCAGGCGCTGGCGGGGTGCGCGCAGCAGTCGCCGAAAGCGACGACCGCGTCCGAAGCGCCCAAGCAGCCCGTGGTGCCGCCGCCGCCGCCCGCCGCCCAGGAAAAGCCGCCGGCTCCGAAACCCCCGAGCGTGGCCCCGGCTCCGCCGCCTCGAAACCTCGAGGGCTTCGTCGACGAGCCGGCGCTCAAGGACGTGTTCTTCGAGCGCGACCGCGCGGACATCCTGCGCGAAGGAACGAGCATCATGGTGAGCAACGCCCGCTGGCTGCTCGCACGCTGGCTGGTCGACAATCGCGACTACCTGGTGCTCATCGAAGGCCACACGGACAGCAGGGGAACCCGCGAGGACAGGCATGACATCGCGGAGCTGCGGGCCAAGGCGGCCGCGAGCTTCCTCGCCACCATGGGGCTGCCCGATGCCCGCCTGTGGACCGTCAGCCACGGCTCGGACCGGCCGGTGTGCACCGACAGGTCCGAGGCATGTGCCGCCCGGAACCGGCGCGTGCACTTCCGCGTGAAGATTCAGTAAGGGTGGGTAGCCAGGTCTGACAGGCGCGCAGGATACATATCGGCACAACTTTTGGCAGAGAGGTCTCCGTAGCATTTGAGAACCTATTGAACCTATTGATTGTCCGTAGGTCGCCCGCTGGCCGCGTTCTTGCTCGCGTGAACGGCAGGGGGACCCGGCCCATGAGGCTCTTCAACAGACTCTTCAAGAGTGGCCGTAGGCGCGCCGCGCTCGCCGCGGCAATCATCGGGGTCGTCGTCGTCGGGGAGGCCGCAGCGGAATCCGCCGGTAGCTGGTACCTCGTGGTCCCGCCGCTGATTGCTGAACGGCAAGCGCTGCTCGGGGCCTACACCGCCACCTCCGAGGCCGACGTGAAGGCGGCGGTCCAGGGCCTGCCCGAAGACCAACAGGTTCTTCTGGCCACCAAGGCCTATACGATCCTCACGATCCCGACGGCTGTCGAGCGCACCGAAGCGCTCCTCGATGCGCTTCAGGACACGTCCGCTCCCACCCCAAGCTGGCGGCAGGTCGGGACCTTCGAGTCAGCCGCGTCGTGCGAGCGCGAGCGTGAGCTGGCGCTCCAGACCTTCGAGGGCGATGCCTGGAGGGTGCGCTCCGCCGACCCCGAGAGCGAGGAGCTCTCCACCGAGAACTGGAAGCTATTCCAGGGTCTGTCAGCGTGCCGAAAGAGTCGGTGCGTGCCGGAGTCGATGTTCTCCGCTCGGTAGTCGCCAGCCGAACACCGCTTGCGCCCACTGTCCCACCGGCGTAAGGTCGCTGGTCATGAGCCGCAGAGCATCGCTGGCCATCCTGCTCCTGAGCGTCGTGCTGGCGCTGCCGCCGATCGCCCACGCCGCCCCGACCGACCCGGTGTGGATCTCCGGGTTGTACGACGACAACGACTACGACGATGTGGTCCTTTTCATCATCGGGGCCGTCGGCGCCATCGACTCCGGCGTCGTGAATCCTGTTGGGCCCGTCGTCATCGACGTTGGCCCTATCACCCCGAGCCGACTACAGTTCGTCGCGTTCCGCCCGCTCGATTCTCCTTCCACTAGAGCTCCGCCCCACCTGTACTCCTGAGGCTGTCCTCTCGCCCGCGACCCCTCTAGGGCACGGGCGTCACCGCGTGGCGTGCGGCAGAGCCTGTCCATCCCCGCACGCGCGTAGCTCGACCCATCGCGGCTCAGAACCGGAGGAGGGTCCGCAATGATGCGCATGCGCTCGCTCAGGCTGCTCCTGTTCCTGCTTCTCGTGGTCACGATTCCGGTCCTGCTATTCGGCACCGGATCCAGTCGTGCTGACGACCGAAACGACGGGGATAAAGGAGGGAATCAGGGGGCCGTCAGGCTACTCAAGACTATTCCGGTCCCCGTGACGGCCGCGAATAGTACGGCCGGCGGCCTGTACTCGTTCGATATCAGTTTCGTGGATCAGTCGACCCAAACGTACTATCTCGCCGATCGTTCGAATAAGGTCGTCGATGTCGTCGACGCCAAGACGGCGACCTTTCTCACGCAGCTTCGCGCGACTCCGGATTTCCGGGGGTTTCTGCCCTGCTCGCCCGCTATGGGCGCCAACGACTGCGCCGGCCCCAACGGCGTCGTCGCCGCGTTTCCCTGGCTCTTCGTGACCGATGCCGGCAGCCGAGTGGTCACGATCGACCTCAGGAACGGCAACACGGTCGCCGACGTCGTCACGAGGGCCGGCGATCCCACTCGTGCTGATGAGCTGGCCTACGACCCGCGCGATGGGTTGCTCCTGGTGATCAACAACGTTCAATTCGCCGGACACCCGCCGTTCGCCACCCTCATCAATGTCAACAAAGCGACGGGGGCCCTCACCGTCGGGACCAGCATCATCCTCGATTCACTCAATTCAGGCGTCGATGCCCAGAATGGCGCCGAGCAACCGGTGTGGCATCCCCGCACCGGCAAGTTCTTTCTTTCCATCCCGCAAATAGGTGCTGACCCGGCGGTCGGAGGGGTCGTGCAAATCGATCCGAAGACGGGCAAGGTCGACAAGACGTTTTTCATCCGCTTCTGCAGCCCGGCCGGTCTCACCGTCGGTCCGCAGGACGATCTGCTGATCGGCTGCAATACCGTCTTTGATACGGCGGGCAAAGTGTGGAGTACGACAGGCACCGTGACCGCGGCGCCGAAGGATGTGATTCTCAATGTGAGGACGGGCGGCACCAAGGATGTGCTGGGCGTGGGGGCCGGGGACGAAGTCTGGTTCAATGCGGGCGACGGCAACTACTACGCTACCGGCAGCGGAAGCCCTTTCCGCCCCCTCCCCGCGGCGACGGCCAAGGGTGCCACGCCGCTCGGCGTCATCAGCGCGTATGACGGGAAGCTGATTCAGCTGGTGCCGACGTACAACGTACCGGCGGCAACCGCCCCCGACCCCGTGCACCCAGCCGGAACCGCGCACTCGGTGGCCGCCAACGCCGCGAACAACCTGGTGTTCGTCCCCCTGGCGGCCAACAAC
>QHSM01000263.1 GCA_003221595.1 Candidatus Rokuibacteriota bacterium
AGGAAGTCGCCGCCCGTGTAGTCGACGCCTCGCCGGCTCAGGAAACACGTGATCTGTAGGGGAAACACGACGTCGCCGTAGATGTCTTGGTGCAGGCAGTTGTAGCCGCCGGTCTCGTAGCGCAGGAGCAGCGGGGTCGGCTTGGTCTGGCCTCGTCGCCGGCAGACCGCGAGCAGCTCGTCGAGCGTCGGCGGGTGCACGAGCGGGGTCTTCGAGAGCGCGGCCTCCCACCGATTCGCGATCGCGGCGAGCGCCGGATAGGCCTGGCGGCGCAGCGCTTCGACCAGGGGCGGTAGGGGCCGGGAGAAATATCGGTACTCGCCGATGCCGAACCGGTAGCGTGCCATGTCGACCGTGCTGCGAAACCGCCCGGCGTCTCCGTAGAGGGCGATCAGGTCGGCGCACTCTCATCGGAGACGGCCGTGAAGTCCTCGGAGAGGGCCGTGCCATAATCGGTCCCGACCGATGCAAGCACTCCGGCGGTCGGTGCTCCCCCTGGCGATCGTCTCCTGGCTCGCATTCCTCGTCCTCGCCGTTCACGCGTTCAACCAGCAGCTCTTCGACCTGGACCACTCGGCGGACGCCCTGGTGCAATCAGCGCAGCATCCGTACCTCAAGATTCTCATGGGGGCGCTCAGCGATGCCGCCACGGGCTACGTGCTGGTACCCCTGAGCGTCGGCCTGTACCTCTATCTGAGACACCGCGGCCATCACGCCGTGAAGCTCATCCCGCGGATGGTCGTCGGCGCGTACGCTCTCTTCACGCTCACCAAGTGGATCGTCGCACGGCCGCGCCCGCGGATGTCACCGTACGGCTTCCCGAGCGCTCACACGTTCGGCGCCGTCGTCTTCTTCGGCGGGGTGATCTATCTGCTGTGGACGATCGAGATGCGGCCGGTCTGGCGATGGACCGGGACGGTCGTGCTGGTGTTGCTGATCCTCGGCGTCGCGGTCAGCCGGCTCTACCTGAGAGCCCACTGGCTGAGCGACGTGGCCGGAGGCCTCGCGGGCGGGACTGCGTACCTCCTGTTCTTCCTGCTCGCCGCCGAGCCGAGCGTCCGGCCGTCCCGGTGAGGCGCGGCCCGGACGGCGCCGCCGCCTGCCGGCGCCGCCGGGCTCGTTCCCTCAGACTAGCGTCGCGCGGCGATCCTGGCCGCGGCCGCGTCGGCCTTCTTGAAGTCCGCGTCGGTGAAGCCGTACAGGTTCGCGCCGCCGGCGAAGATCTGCGCGGCGATCTCCCGCGGGACGTTCTTCAGGAGATTCGTGGAGACGTGCGGGAAGTTGGAGTCGAAGTGCGGATAGTCGGTCGAGATGCACATGCGGTCGGCGCCGATGAGGCCGGCCGTCGCCTCGATCTCCGGTTCGCTGCCTTCCACCGCGGCCCAGCAGTTACGCCGGAAGTACTCGCGCGGCATCATCGCCAGGTACGGCGCGTGGGAGTCGCGGTACTGGGGATAGTCCCACTCGATCCGTGACAGGAGCCCGGGCACCCAGGAATTCTGGGCCTCGAGGTAGCCGACCCGCAGCTTGGGATGGAACTCGAACACGCCGCCGATGATCATCGCGATCAGGGCCTGCTGCATCTCGATCCAGTGGCTGGCGACGTGACGGTAGAACCGGTTCTCGCCGTAGAGGGGGATCATCCGCGAGTAGATGGCGCTCACGCCCTCGTGGAAGCCCCAGGTGACGTTGAGGTCCTCGTGCACGGTGTAGAGGGGATCCCAGTAGTTCGAGTGCCAGTAGTGACCGTTGACGAGGTTGGGCCGGATGAACGAGCCGACGGCGCCCAGCTCGCGGACGCAGCGCACCAGCTCCTTGCAGGCCAGATGCACGTCGTGCACCGGCAGCATCGCCACCCACTTGAGCTGGTCGGGGCTGTACGAGCAGAACTCGTGGATCCAGTTGTTGTACGCCTGGCAGATCGCCAGCGACATCTGCGGGTCCATGTTGTCGCGGCCGAGGAGCGCGAGGCCCGCGGTGGGGTAGTTCACCGCGATGTCGACGCCCTCCATCTCCATGCCCATCACCTGGGCGACCGGGTCATAGTCGCGCTCGACGGCGAAGTCGAGCCGGCCGGTGTCGAAGAGCCGCGATCCCGACAGGGGCTGCGTGCTCTGCGGCCCGCTGTTCCGCACGCGCTTGCGGTACTGCTGGATGTCGACGTCCGAGGTCGGCAGGCCGTCGATGACGGTCAGCCCGGCGGCGCCGCGCTTGGCCTTGCCGTCCGCTCCCACCGGGACGCTGATCCGGTCCTTGAACTTCGGATCCAGATAGCGGTCGAAGAGATCCGGCGGCTCCATGATGTGCATGTCGCTGTCCACGAATCTGAGTCCGTCCTTCATGGCTCTCTCCTCTGGCGTATGGGCGGCGGTGCGATGCTCAGCGGTAGGCGTCCGGCGCCTGTATGACGGTGTCCCAGAAAACCGGGTCGTGCCCCGGGAAAATGCGACCGCGTACCAGGCGGGCGATCGTCTTCAGCTTCTTGAGTGAATGGAGCGCGAGTGTCGGATTCCACACGACGCCGGGCACCCGCTCCTTGTCGGCGTGCTCCTGCCAGTAGCAGGCGTCGCCCGTGAGGATGACCGGGCCCGTCTCGGGCAGCTCCACCAGCAGTGACTGATGGCCCGGCGTGTGGCCGTCCGTTCGCAGGACGGTCACCCCCGGCAGCAATTCGGTGTCGCCGTCCAGGTGGCGCCACCGGTAGCCCGGCAGATCGAAGTTCTTCCGGTAGTAGAACGACTCGAAGAAGGAGGCCGGATAGTGGGCGTAGGCGTACTCGTCCTTCTGCACGATCAGCTCCGACTTCGGGAAGAGCGCGGCGCCCCCGGCGTGATCGAAGTGCAGGTGCGAGAGCACGACCATGTCCACCTGATCGGGCTCGAGCCCCACCAGATCGAGCCGGTGCGTCAGCAAATCCTCCTCGGTGAAGCGCGCGAGGGGATCGGTGCGCAGGAGCCCGGGCACGGCCCGCGGCGACAGCCCCGTGTCGAAGAGAATCATGGCCTCGGTGGTGCGCACGAGCCAGCAGGCGATCGGGATCTGGACGCGCTCGCCGCCGAACTCGCCGTAGAAGAGGCCGGAGCGGTCGAAGCCCATGAACCCGTTCTGGAGCGCGAACAGCGCCTGGACCGCCATGCCGCGCATGATATCACCGGGCCCCGGGTTGCCAGGCGACGGGAAAAAATGTCTAATGACGCCACTTTGGCGGTGAGCGCGGACCTGTCAGCGCTCG
The DNA here is from genome assembly GCA_003221595.1 of Candidatus Rokuibacteriota bacterium. Taxonomy (GTDB): domain Bacteria; phylum Methylomirabilota; class Methylomirabilia; order Rokubacteriales; family CSP1-6; genus AR31. The sequence continues at coordinate 3,233 of QHSM01000263.1, forward strand.
GCCTCGACATCGTCGACCGCGTCGAGGCGAGCGCGCTCGAGTCGGTTCCCTTCGACCACGTCTACCTCGACGGCGTTTTCTCCCGGGAGACCTACGACCGCCTGCTCGAGCACCTGCCGGAGACGGAGCGGTATCGCGAGCTCCGCCATCGCCAGGCGATGCGGCCGGACGGCCGGAGCGCCCGCCGCAAGTTCTACCT
>QHSM01000347.1 GCA_003221595.1 Candidatus Rokuibacteriota bacterium
CACCTCGACCTCGTGACCGAGGGCCAGGCTGGCGAAGGAGACGGGAAGGTCGCAGTACAGATCGGCGCCCTGCCGCGCGAACAGGTCGTGCTCGCGAATGCGGACGAGCACGTAGAGATCGCCCGGAGGTCCTCCATTGAGCCCGCTCGAGCCCTCGCCGCTGATGCGCAGCCGCATCTGATCGTCGATTCCGGCCGGGATCTTGACCCCGAGCAGGTGCTCGGCGCGCTGTCGTCCCTGGCCGCGGCACTGGCGGCAGGGGGCCGGGTTGATCTGTCCCGCCCCCTGACACTTGGGGCAGGGCTGGGCCACCGTGAGAAAGCCGTGACTGCGCCGGACCTCGCCGGCCCCGCGGCACATGTCGCACGTCTCCAGCCGGTTCCCCGGCTCGACGCCCGCGCCCGCGCACGCCTCGCACCGCTCGAGGCGCGGGACCTGGATCTTCGTCTCGAGCCCGGAGGCCGCGTCCTCGAGGGTGATCTTCAGCTCGTACTGAAGATCCTCGCCGCGTGCGGCGCGCGAGCCGCCGCGACCTCGTCCGCCCCCGGTGAAGAAGTTCTCGAAGATGTCCTCGAAGAGGGTGCCGAAGCCTGTGTCGCCGAAGCCGGGGCCGGCTCCCGGCCCGGCGGTCCCGAAGCGGTCAAAATGGGCGCGCTTGTCGGGATCGGACAGCACGGCGTACGCCTCGTTCACTTCCTTGAACTTCTCCTCGGCGTCCTTGTTGTTGCGGTTGCGGTCGGGATGGAACTGCATGGCGAGCTGCCGGTACGCCATCTTGATCTCGGTCTCTCCGGCGTCGCGCGAGACGCCGAGGACCTCGTAGTAGTCGCGCGGCACCGGACTCAGGCGTCCTCGTCCGGCGCGGCGGCGACGGACACGAGCGCGGCGCGCAATACCCGGTTGTGCAGCTGATAGCCCGGCAGCGTCTCGGCGACGACGGTGCCCGGCTTGGCGTCCGCGCTGACGACGCGGGCGATCGCCTCGTGCCGCGTCGGATCGAAGGGCTGGCCGAGCGCGGAATAGCGGGTGACCCCGGCGCGCTCCAGCACCTTGAGCAGCTCGCGCTGGATCAGCTCGACGCCGCCGACGACGCCTGAGGGGTCGTTCGTGGCGCGCGCGGCCCCGAGGGCCCGATCCAGGTTGTCGAGCACCGGAACGAGGTCACGGAGCAGCGACTCGTTCGCATAGCGGACGTACTCTTCGCGGTCCCGCTGAGTCCGCCGCCTGACGTTCTCGGTCTCGGCGAGCGCGCGCAGCAGCCGATCCTGCTTCTCCTCGACCTGCCGCCGCAGCTCCTCGACGCTCTCCCCGCCCCGCAAGCCCTCGGACGACGGGCTGGACCCGGGCGCGGCCGTGCTCTGCTCGTTCGCTTCGTCCATAACGGATGAATTATAGCAGCGTCGCAACGCGGTCCCGGCGGGTGGGCGCACCCGGGGCGTCCGGGTGGCCCCCGGGCTCCGTGTAGGCAGCGTTACCCGCGCGGTGAGCGTGGAGATTCGTCGATAGGGGTAATCAGCCGTCGGAGCCCGGGGGCCACCCGGACGCCCCGGGCCCGCCCACCCGCCGGACTCAAGCGCTACGACGGCAAATAAAGATCCTGGCGAACGCGAGAAAGAGCGTCAGTGACATGCCGGGCCGTCTCGTTGACGATCGAGATGACCTCGGGATACGGCAGGCGACGCGGCCCGACGACGCCGAGGATGCCGATGACCTGGTCGCGGTAGGTGTAGGTCGACGTGATCAGCGTGCACTCGCGCATCTCGGCCACCGGATTCTCCTCGCCGATCGTCACGCTCAGCCCATCGTCCCCGGCGAGCTGTGTCATGAGGTCCGCGAGACGCTCCTTCTGCTCGAAGGTCCGGAGCAGCTCGCGGGTCGTGTCGATGTTCCAGAACTCCGGATGGTCGAGCATGTTGATGGCGCCGCTGACGTAGAGCGTGCGGCCCCGCAGCTGCGTGACGATCTGCTCGATGACGCCGGGCGCGCGCGTGTGAAGCGCGTCGAGGGGATCGGCGGGCGCCGTCTCCATGTCGATGACGTCCTGGACCGTGCGACCGCTGTAGCGGCGGTTGAGCTCCCGCCCGATGGCGCGCACCTCCTCGGTGGCGAGCGGCGGGTCGAGCGTCACGGCGCGGGCGGTGACCCAGCCCGCGTCGGTCACCATGACAACCAGCGCGCGATCGTCCTCGAGCCGGATGAGATCGACGCGCGCGAGCGTCGTCTTCTTGAGCGGTGGCGCGAGCAGCAGGCCGGTCAGCTTGGTGGCGCTCGACAAGTGCGACGACGTCCGCTCCATGAAGCCGTCGATCCCGGAGCGGCGCGCCGGCAACGTGTCGCCGGCCATCGCGACCTTCGGGCTCGGTGCCGGCGGAAAGGACTCGACGTAAAAGCGGTAGGCCTTGTCCGTCGGGACGCGGCCCGCGCTCGTGTGGGGCTGGACCAGGTAGCCCATCTCCTCGAGGTCGGCCATCACGTTTCGGAGCGTCGCGGCCGAGAGGCTGGGGAAGTGGCGCTGGGCGAGGTTGCGGGAGCCGACGGGTTCGGTCGAGTCGATGTATTCACGGATGACCGCAACCAGTACGTCGCGATGACGGGCATCCATTGCCCCAGAATTATAACAATTCGACGAACAGCGCGTCGGAGAGGAGAAATCCGGCCTCGGTGAGGCGCACGCGGTCGGCGACGTCGACCAGCAGCGCCTCCGCGCGCCACGCCTCGATCCGCTGCCGGAGGCCGCGGTCGCCGTCGAGCCGCGTCTCGAGCCACGTCGTCGGGACGCCGTCGGCGGTCCGCAGACCGAGCAGGAGTCGCTCGGCGAGGCGCTGTCGCGGGGAGAGCTCCTCCGCGGAAGCGACCGGAAGCGCGCCGTCCGCGAGCACCTGGCAATACCGCGGCGTCGCCTTGACGTTCGAATAGCGCACCCGTCCCACGAACCCACAGGCTCCGGGACCGGCCGCCAGGTACTCGGCGGCATGCCAGTAGATCTGGTTGTGGCGCGAGCGGAAGCCGGGCCGCGCGTAGTTGGAGATCTCGTAGTGCTCGAGGCCGTGGGCCGCCGCCGCGCGCGCGAGGTGCCAGTACTGATCGATCTGGTCCTGCTCCGCGGGCAGTCCGTCGATCCCGGCGGCGCCCCAGAGGCTCCCGGCGTCGAGGGTGAGGCCGTAGGCCGAAAGATGATCGGGACGCCAGCCGAGCACGCGGTCGACGGCGCGTGTCCATCCGTCGAGGTCGAGGCCAGGCAGGCCGTACATGAGATCGATGCTCAGATTGGCGCAGCCGGCGTCGCGCGCCGCCTCGAACGCGGCTCGCGCGCCGCGCGCGTCGTGGAGCCGGCCGAGCCGCGGGAGAATCGCGTCGTCGAGGGACTGCACGCCGAGGCTCAGCCGATTCACGCCGCTGGCGCGATAGCCCTCGAGCTTCGCGCGGGTCACGCTCTCGGGATTACATTCGACGGTGATCTCGGCGTCGGCGACGACGTCGAACCGGGCGCGGATCCGATCGAGCACCGCCGCCAGCTCCTCGGCCTCCATGAGCGACGGCGTGCCACCGCCGAGGAAGATCGTCCCCAGCCGGATCCGCGACGCCCACGGCAGCGCTCCGAGCAGATCGATCTCGCGCTGGACCGCCTCGAGGTAGCGGACCATGGACCCGTCCTCGAGCGGCGCCGTATTGAAGCTGCAGTACCCGCACCGCTTCGCGCAGAAGGGCACATGCACGTACAACCCCAGAGCCTCGGCTTCTGGTGCGTTGTCCGTCAGGAGTGAGCCGAGCGGTTCGAGCGAGTCGAGCGTCGAAAGGGAAGTCGACGGACCGGAGCCGGGCAGCAGCTTCGAAAGGGGTGTCGGCGGACCGGAGCCGGGTCGCCCCTGCGAAAGGGAAGTCGGCGGACCGGAGCCGGGTCGCCCCTGTCTCAGGCCACCCCCGGTCAAAGGCGTGCTCATGGCCCCCGCTACAACAACAGGGCGTTCGGGCGACAAGCCACCGGAACCATTACCCAGGAGGCCTAGCTAATATAGTTCGCGAGCCGCCACCAGCGCAGCCAGTGGCGATCGCCGTCCCACGACCAGTAGATGAGGAAGGCCTTGCCCTTGATCTTGTCCCGCTTCACGAAGCCCCAGTAGCGACTGTCCTGGGAGTTGTCGCGGTTGTCGCCCATGACGAAGTACGAGTCGGGTGGCACCAGGGTCGGCTCGCAGCCGTACGCGTAGCCACAGTAGGCTTCCGCGCCGCGCACCCCTCCGGAATCGGAGAACTTCGTGTACGGCTCCTGGAGCGGCCGGCCGTTGACGAGCACCTGATGACCGCGGACCTGCACGCGCTCGCCGGGCGTGGCGACGATGCGCTTGATGAAGTCGCGCTTCTCGTCCTGCGGGTACTTGAACACGATGATGTCGCCGCGCCGCGGATCGCGAATGGCCGGCATGCGCCAGTCGACGAGCGGCAGCTCGGGCCCGTAGAGGAACTTGTTGACCAGGATGTAGTCGCCGACCAGGAGCGTCTCCATCATGGAGCCGGACGGGATCGTGAAGGCCTGGACGACGAGCGAGCGAATGACCAGGGCCAGCAGGACCGCGATCGCGATCGCCTCGGCGTACTCGCGGACGATCGACTTCCGGCGTCGCTTCGGCTCCGCCTCGTCGGCTGTGAGCGCCGGACTCGCTTCGATCTCGATCTTTCGCTCGTCCATGGTCAGGTCTTGAGCACGGCGAGAAACGCTTCCTGCGGGACTTCCACTTTCCCGACCTGCTTCATCCGCTTCTTGCCTTCCTTCTGTTTCTCCAGCAGCTTCCGCTTGCGGGTGATGTCTCCGCCGTAGCACTTCGCCGTCACGTTCTTCCCCATCGCCTTGACGGTCTCGCGCGCGATGACGCGGCTGCCGATCGCCGCCTGGATGGCGACCTCGAAGAGCTGGCGCGGGATGACCGCCCGCAGCTTCTCCACCAGCGCCTTGCCCCGCTCGTACGCCTTGTCGCGGTGCACGATGCTGGATAGCGCGTCGACCGGGTCGCCGTTGAGCAGGATGTCGAGCTTCACGAGGTCGGACGGGCGGAACTCCGACAGCTCGTAGTCGAACGACGCGTACCCCTTCGAGATCGACTTCAGCCGGTCGTAGAAGTCCACGACGATCTCGGACAGCGGGAAGTCGAAGCGGATGTGCACGCGCTTGCCGTGGTACTCGAGCGAGCGGTGCTCGCCGCGCTTCTCCTGGGCCAGCTTGTAGATCGCGGTCATGAACTCGGTCGGCACGAGGATCGACGACTTCACGTAGGGCTCGTCCATCTGCTCGATCCGATCCGGCGTCGGCAGCTTGGACGGGTTGTCGATGTCGAGCACCTCGCCGGCGGTGGTGAGGATCTTGAACTGCACGCTCGGCGCCGTCACGATCAGCGAGAGGTCGAACTCGCGCTCGAGCCGCTCCTGGACGATCTCCATGTGCAGCATGCCGAGGAACCCGCAGCGAAAGCCGTAGCCCAGCGCGAGCGACGTTTCGGGCTCGTAGGTGAAGGCCGGGTCGTTGAGCCGGAGCTTCTCGAGGGCGTCGCGGAGCGCTTCGTAGTCCGTGTCCTCGATCGAGTAGAGCCCCGCGAAGACCATGGGCTTGGCGTCGCGGTAGCCGGGGAACGCCACCGCGGTGGGCCGCGCGGTCTCGGTGATGGTCTCGCCCACCTTCGCGTCGGCGACCCGCTTGATCGACGCGGTCAGGTAGCCGACCTGGCCGGCCGAGAGCTCCTCGACCGGGCGCATGTCCGGGCTGAAGACGCCGACCTGCTGGACGTCGTACGACCGGCCGTTGGACATGAGAAGGACGCGCGTCCCCGGGCGGACGCGGCCATCGGTGAGACGCACGTAGACGACGACCCCCTGATACGAGTCGTAGAAGGAGTCGAAGACCAGGGCCTTGAGCGGCGCGTCCAGGTCGCCCTTGGGGGGCGGGATGCGGGCCACGATCGCCTCGAGCACCTCGGGCACGCCGGTCCCGTGCTTCGCCGAGATGGCGAGCGCCTCGCTGCCGTCGAGCTCGAGCGTCTCGGTGATCTGCGCCCGCGTGCCCTCGACATCGGCCGCCGGGAGGTCGATCTTGTTGATGACCGGAATGATGGCAAGGTTCGCGTCGCTGGCGAGATAGAAGTTCGCCAGCGTCTGCGCCTCGATGCCCTGGGCGGCGTCGACGATGAGGACGGCGCCCTCGCACGCCGCGAGCGCCCGCGACACCTCGTACGAGAAATCGACGTGGCCCGGCGTGTCGATGAGGTTGAGGGTGTACTCCTGGCCGTCGCGCGCCCGGTACAGAAGGCGCACGGTGTGCGCCTTGATCGTGATGCCCCGTTCGCGCTCGAGATCCATCGAATCGAGGACCTGATCGACCGCCTTCTTCGCGTCCATCGTGCCGGTCAGCGAGAGCAGGCGGTCGGCGAGCGTCGACTTGCCGTGATCGATGTGGGCGACGATCGAGAAATTGCGAATAAGACTGGGGGCCATCGGCTCATGTTAACACGCCGCGTCGCCGTGGCCGGGGCCCGGCGGCGCCGCGCTCCGCCCTCAACGGGTGAGTGTCGCTCGCTCGGGGACGACCGCGCCGGACTCGAGCGCGACCTCGGGTCCGACGTGCGCGTGGGCGCCGATTCTGGCGTCCGCGCCGACCACACAATCCTGGAGCACCGCGCCCGCCCCGACGTCGACGCGCTCCCACAGAACGGAGCCCTCGACGCGGGCGTCGGGGCCGATGCGCGCGCCGTCGCCGACGACCGCGCCGGGGCCGACGCGGCAGCGCGGACCGAGCATGGCGCCGGCGCCGACCACGGAGGGCGCGACGATCTGGGCGTCGGGCGCGACGGAGCCGCCCCCGGCGAGCCAGCTCCCGTCGCGGGGCCGCCCCGGCGCGGAAAGCGGCATCGCCGCGCGCCCGTGCAGCATGTCGATCTGGGCCGCGCGATACGCCGCCGGGTTGCCGATGTCGCGCCAGTACGCGGTCGGACACCAGCCGTAGCACGGGATCCCGTCGGCGATGAGCGCGGGAAAGAACTCGCGCTCGATCGAGCTCGCGCGGTCCCGCGGGATCCGCTGGAGCAGCGGGGCGTCGATGAGATAGATGCCCGCGTTGATCGTGTTGGTCGTGATCTCCTCGTCGGCGGTCGGCTTCTCGCGAAACGCGCGCAGGCGTCCGTCGGCGGCGGTCTCGACGAGGCCGTACTGGCGCGGGTCCGGCACGGGCTGCAGATAGATCGTCGTGCGCGAGCCGCGTGACTCGTGGAGTGCCCGCATCGCGCTCAGGTCGGCGTCCGTCAGGATGTCGCCGTTCAGCACGAACAGGGTCCCCGACACCAGGTCGGCCGCGTTGCGGACGCCGCCGCCGGTGCCGAGCGGCTCGCCCTCGACGACGTACCGGAGCCGGACGCCGAGCTCGGCGCCGTCGCCGAGCGCCGCGCGCACGTCGTCGACCCGGTACGAGCACGCCAGGATGACGTCGGACACGCCGTGAGCCCGGAGGAGCGCGAGCTGGTAGGCGAGGAAGGGCCGGTTCAGGAGCGGCACGACGGGCTTTGCCCGCGCGAGCGTCAGCGGGCGCAGGCGGGTGCCCTGCCCACCGGCCAGGATCACCGCCTGCAGGGCCCGGTCGCCGGCCGCTACGTGCCGGGCGACCAGGGTTGCGCCTCGCTGATCAGCATCACCGGAATGTCGTCCCGGATGGGGTAGGCCTTGCGGCAGGCCGGGCAAATGATCCGGGTCTCCTCGAAGAGGAGGTCGCCCTTGCACGCCGGGCACGCGAGGATGGCCTTGAGTTCTTGATCGATCATGCGCGGAGCTCCTTCCGAAACCACAGGATGGTTTGCGTGAGACCTTCGTCGAGCGTTGTGCGCGCGCTCCACCCGAGCAGCGTCTTGGCGCGGCTCGCGTCGAGCACGCTGCGCCGCTGCTCGCCGGGCTTCGCCGGGGCGTGATCGGCGGCGCGATTCACGCCGGCGAGACGCGCCAGGCGACGGTGAAGCTCGTTCACCGTCGTCTCGGCGCCGGTGCCGATGTTCGCGACGCCGGTCGCGTTCGCGGACGTTACCCCGCGCGCGACCGCGTCGGCCACGTCTCCGACGTAGACGTAGTCGCGCGTCTGCTCCCCGTCGCCGTTCACGATGCAGGGCTCTCCGGCAAGGAGCCGCGACGCGAAGATCGCGACCACGCCGGCTTCGCCCGCGGGGTCCTGGCGCGGGCCGTAGATGTTCGCCAGGCGCAGTGTGAGCGCGCGGCCGGCCGTCAGCCCGGCCCAGCACTCGAGGTAGTGCTCGGCGGTGATCTTGGACACCCCGTAGGGCGAGGCGGGCCGCAAGGGATGGTCTTCCGGGGTCGGCAGGACGTCGGTGTCCCCGTATCCAGCGCCCCCGCTGGAGGTGTAGAGGGCGCGCCGGACGCCCGCGCGCCGGCACGCCTCGAGCAGCGCGATCGTGCCCAGCACGTTGACGCTCGCGTCGAAGACCGGGTCGGCGACCGACCGGGGAACCGCGGCCTGGGCGGCGAGGTGCACGACCACCTCGGGCCGCGCGGCCGCGACCACCGCATCCAGCCGCGCGTCGCGCAGGTCGCAGACATGAAGGCGGGCCGCGGGATGCACGCGCTCGCGCCGACCGGTCGTCAGGTTGTCGACCGCGTCCACCGCGTGCCCGTCCGCGAGCAGGCGGTCCACGACGTGGGAGCCGATGAAGCCGGCGCCACCGGTGACGAGGACTCTCACGCGCCGAGCTTCTCCCGGAACCAGTCGACGGTGAGCCGCAGGCCTTCGTCGGTGTCCACGCGCGGCTCCCAGCCGAGCAGCGTGCGCGCCCGCCCGATGTCGGGCTGACGCACCTTGGGGTCGTCGACCGGCAGCGGGCGGAACACGATCTGGCTGCGGGAGCCGGTGAGCCGGATGATGTGCTTGGCGAGCTCCAGCAGCGTCATTTCGTGGGGGTTGCCGATGTTGACCGGGTCGTTCAGCGGCGCCTGCATGAGGCGCCAGAGGCCGTCGACAAGATCGCTGATGTACTGGAACGAGCGCGTCTGCGCGCCGTCGCCGAACACGGTGATGGGAGCGCCGGTCAGCGCCTGGCTCAGGAACGCCGGGATCGCACGCCCGTCGTTGAGCCGCATGCGTGGGCCGAAGGTATTGAAGATCCGAACGATGCGCGTGTCGATCCGATGCGTGCGATGGTAGGCCATCGTGATCGCCTCGGCGAACCGCTTGGCCTCGTCGTACACGCCGCGCGGGCCCACCGGGTTGACGTGACCCCAGTAGTCTTCGCGCTGGGGATGCACGAGCGGGTCGCCGTAGACCTCCGAGGTCGAGGCGAGCAGGAGGCGCGCGCCCTTGGCCTTGGCCACGCCGAGCGCGTTGTGCGTGCCCAGCGCGCCGACCTTCAAGGTCTGGATGGGCAGCTCGAGGTAGTCGCGGGGCGACGCGGGGCTGGCGAAGTGAAGCACCCAGTCGAGATGTCCGTCGAGGCGAATGTATTCGGTCACGTCGTGCTCGACGAGCGTGAAGCCGCGTCGGGACGCGAAGGCGGCCAGATTGTCGCGCGACCCGGTGACGAAGTCGTCCATGCAGACGACGTCCCAGCCCTTGTCGAGGAAGAACTCGCAGAGGTGCGAGCCGATGAACCCCGCGCCGCCCGTGACCAGCACGCGCATCGCCTATCCTACGATCGGCGGACGGGCTTGCGGCCGATGGAGTAGTACTCGAAGCCCAGCCGCCGCATGCGCTCCGCTTCCCAGAGGTTCCGGCCGTCGAAGACGGTCGGGCGCCGCATCACCGTCCGCAACCGCTCGAGGTTCAGGAACTTGAACTCGTTCCACTCCGTGATGAGCACAACCGCGTCGGCGCCGGTCGCCGCCGCGTAGGGCGAGTCGGCGTACTCGACAACCGTCGGCAGCACCTTCCGGGCGTTGGTCATGGCGACCGGATCGTAGGCGCAGACGGTGGCGCCCAGCTCGACGAGCCGCGAGATGACCTCGACGGACTTCGCCTCGCGCATGTCGTCGGTGTTGGGCTTGAACGACAGCCCGAGGACTGCCACCCGCCGGGTATGGATCGGCGCCAGGGCGCGCTCGATGATCGACACGAAGTGCGCGGAGCGCTCCGTGTTGATGTCGACGACGGCGCGCAGCAGGTCGAAGCGGTAGCCGAGCGTCGCGGCGGTGTGGGCGAGCGAGACGGTGTCCTTCGGAAAGCAGCTGCCGCCGTAGCCGAGGCCGGCCTGCAGGAAGGCCGGCCCGATCCGCGCGTCGAGCCCCATGCCCTTCATGACCTGGGTGACGTCGGCGCCCGCCAGCTCGCAGACGTTGGCGATCGCGTTGATGAACGAGATCTTGGTGGCCAGGAAGGCGTTCGAGGCGTACTTGATCATCTCCGCGGACGGCACGTCGGTGATGATCATCGGGCGCTCGAGCGGCGCGTACAGCTCCAGGAGCGTCATGGCGACCTGCTGGGTGGGGGCGCCGATCACGATCCGATCGGGCCGGAGCGTGTCTTCGATCGCGGAGCCCTCGCGCAGGAACTCGGGATTCGACACGACGTCGAAGGCCACGGGCTGGTGCTGGTGACGCTCGATGACCTCGCGGACGAACTCTCCCGTGCCCACCGGCACCGTCGACTTGTTGACCACGACCGTGTAGCGCTCCATCGCGCGCCCGATCTCCTGGGCGACCGCCTCGACGGCGCTGAGGTCGGCCTGGCCGTCGATCTTCGGCGGGGTGCCCACCGCGATGAAGACGATGACCGCGTCTCGGATGGCGCCGGCCAGGTCGGTGGTGAAGGACAGGCGGCCGTCGCCCATGTTGCGCGCGACCATCTCTTCGAGACCGGGCTCGTAGATGGGCAGGCGGCCCGCGCGAAGCGCGTCGATCTTGTCGGCCACGTTGTCGACGCACACGACCTCGTTGCCGAGATCGGCGAAGACGGCGCCCGTCACGAGCCCGACGTAGCCGGCGCCGACCACGCAAATGTTCATCGGCGGTTCATATTACCAGAGGTCATTCGCTCGGCCCCCCGGCGGCTCGTCAGGCGCCGTCGGCCAGCGCGAGCAGGGTGTGGAGGAGCACGTTCGCGCCGCGCTGGATCGCCGCCGGGTCGCTCATCTCGTCGACCCGATGGCTCCGGCCGCCCTGGGACGGAATGAAGATCATCCCGGCGTCGCCGACCCGGGCGAGGTTCTGCGCGTCGTGGCCGGCCGCCGAGTAGAGGCGGCGGGTCGCGAGGCCGAGCTTTGCGCACGCCTTCTCGATCGTCGCCTGCACCCGGGCGGAGCACTGCGCCGGTGTCGTGGCCGAGATCGGGTACAGCTCCACCGCGAGGCGATGGGTGCGGGCCACGTCGTGGGCGAGCGCGGCGCATTCCTTGGCCAGGCGCTCGAGCACGCCCGGGTCGGGGTCGCGCATCTCGTGAAGGAGCTCGGCGCGTCCGGGAACGATGTTGGACGCGCCCGGATGCACGCGGACGACGCCGATGTTGGTCACGCTCACGCTGCTGCCGCGGGTCACGACGTGCTCGCGCGCGCGCAGGGCGTAGTCGGCACCGGCGAGAAAGGCGTCTCGCCGCCGCTCCATCGGCGTCGTGCCGGCGTGATCGGCCTGGCCCACGAAGACGACGCGGGACCGCCGCACGCCGACGATCGCCTCGACGACGCCGATGGGGATGCCGGCCTCCTCCAGGCGAGGGCCCTGCTCGATGTGGAGCTCGACGTACGACGAGACCGCGCCCTTCGGCGTGCGCGCGTCGGCTGCCCGGCGGGCGTCGAACCCCGCATGCGCCATGGCGTCCACGAGCCGGGTGCCGTCCGGGGCCGCCATCTCGTCGACATTGCCCTCGAGCAAGCCGCAAAAGGCCCGAGAGCCGAAGAGGCTGCCGTAGCGACCTTCCTCGTCGCTCCACGCCGCCACCGCCAAGGGCTTCGCGTGCGGCGTGTTCGTCTCGCGGACTACTTGAAGGCACTCGAGGCCCGCCAGCACGCCGAGCGCGCCGTCGAGCACGCCGCCCTCGGGGACGGTGTCGATGTGCGAGCCGGTGAGGACCGCCGGCGTTTCCGGAGACAGGGCCCGCGCGCCGAGGGAACCGAAGGTGTTGCCCGCCGGATCGACCCACGTCGCCAGCCCGGCGGCACGCATTTCCCCGAGCAGCCACGCGCGCGCTTCCTCGTGCGGCGCAGACCAGCACGAGCGCGTCACGCCGCCGCCGGGCAGGGCGCCGAAGCGCGCGAGCGCGTTGATCCGCGACGTGAGCCTCGGCAGGGAGATGGCGATCACAAGAAGGCAGTATAAGCCTTGACTTCGCCAGCGAAGGATTCGAGAATGAACCACGGTTCAGTCGTTGCCGTCGGCCCACCTCAGGAGGAGAAATTGGATCTCTCACTGACGCCCGACCAGGAGACTTTCCGGGCGACCGTCCGCGCGTGGCTCTCGCAGAACATCCCGCGGGACTGGAAGCCGATGGGCAGCTCCGAGATTCCGCGGAAGGAGCAGTACGAGCTCCTCCGGACCTGGCAGCGCTCGCTGTTCGAGGCCGGCTTCATCGGGCTCACGTGGCCCAAGGAATACGGCGGCCGCGGTCTCACCTTCATGGAGGAGCTG
>QHSM01000501.1 GCA_003221595.1 Candidatus Rokuibacteriota bacterium
CATCCCCACCGGGGCCATGAACTCCGCGGGCGCGCGCAGCGTCGGCCCCATGCGCCACACGAAGTGCCGTCCGGCCTCGAGGGCCTTCGCCTTCGTGTCCGCCGTGACGGCGCAGATGAGGAAGCCGAGGTTGTCCGGCGTCACGGTCCGGCCGACCTCGGCGGCGCCCTGCCGGTAGTAGTCGAACAGCTCACGCGCGATCTCGGGCGGCACCAGGAACGGCACATAGGTGTAGCCGAGCCGCCCGGCCCATATCGCCGTCTCGGGGCTCGCGGTGCCCGGAGTCCAGATGGGCGGGTGCGGCTTCTGGAGCGGGAGGCACCAGGGATTGACGTGACGGAAGTGGTAGTGACGTCCTTCCCAGCGGAACGGTCCCGGAGACGTCCAGCACTTGAGGATGAGATCGTGGCATTCCTCGAAGCGCTCGCGGTTGTGCACGGGGTTCGTGTTGGACCACCAGGTCTCGATACCGACGCCGCGCACGAATCCCGAGAGCACCCGGCCGCCCGAGATGAGGTCGGCCATCGCGAGCTGCTCGGCCATCCGGACGGGGTTGTCCTCGATCGGAAGGATGTTGCCGAGCAGCAGAATCTTCGCCCGCCGCGTCGTTCGTCCGAGCACCGCCGCCGTCATGTTCACGCCGACGTTCACGCACGAGGGGGTGGAATGATGCTCGTTGATCATGAGGCCTTCGAACCCGGCCTGGTCGGCGAACTCGTACTCGGTCAGATAGCGCTGGTAGTTCGCGGCGGCCTTCTCCCGGTCGAAGAAGCGATTGGGGAACTCGAGCCGGAGCGACGGATACTTGTCGCCCTCCTCGTCCGGGAACTCGTGGTGCGGCATCTCGCTGAAGTAGTAGAGCTTCATCGCCGCGGCTCTCCTTCCAGGAAGTCGAGGACCAGACGCGCGAAGCGGTCGGGCTGCTCGATCGGCGGCAGGTGGCCGCAGCGCTCGAGCACGGTCAAGGTCGCGGCGGGCAGGAGCCGGCGATATTGTTCGCCGCACTCGACGGGTACGATCCGGTCCTCGCGGCCCCAGACGATCAGCGTCCGGTTCGTCACCCGCGGCAGGAAGTGGGCGAGCCGCGGGTTGTGCATGTACGGCTTCCACGTCAAGCGCGCCGCCATCTCACGGTTGCGCGTCGCGATCTCGATCTCCGCGGGCGTCGGCGCGCGGCCGTAGAGCGCGTCCCACTCCGGGACGGTCTTCGGATCGTGCACCGTCATGGTGAGGAGCTGCGGCGGGGAGTAATAGAACACGTCGAGGATCTCGCCCCCCTCCGGCTTGAGCCCGACGGGCGCCACCAGGATGAGCCGTTCGATCGCGCCCGGGCTCATCGTCGCCATCTCCGCGGCGGTCCATCCGCCGATCGAGTGACCCAGCAGATGCGGCCGGCCGAGCCCGGCGGCTTCGATGAACCAGAGATGAAACCGGGCGAGGTCGTCGATGCCGTCCATCCAGTCGGCGTCGCCGGAGCGGCCGAACCCGGGGTGCGTCGGCGCCCACACGGTGAAGCGCTCGGAAACCTGATCGAGCCAGCGCGTCCAGCCGCGGTTGCCGCCGGCGCCGTGAAGCACCAGCAAGGGAGCGCCCTGCCCACCGATCCACGTGTGGACGCCGAGGCCGCCGACGGAGATGGTCTCCTCATGGGGTCGCATGCGCCGTATTATGCTCCAGCCATGGAAAAGACGCCGCTCGCCCTTCGGCTCGGAGAATTCGTCGCCGCGCTCTCCCTCGAGGATCTGCCGCCTTCGGTCGTCGACAAGGCGAAGGCGCTCGTGAACCACGCCGTCACGGTCGGCCTGGCGGGCGCGCCGGCCGAGCGCTCGCAGGCGGCCCGGCGCGCCGTCCTCGAGCACGAGCGCCTCGGGGTGCGCCGCGTCGGCGCCGGCCAGGGCGCCACGCTCTGGGTCGACGGCTCGCGCGTGACCCGGCCCGGCGCCGCCTTCGCCGGCGCGGTGGCCGTGGCGGTGAACAACCAGTGCGACTCGTATCGCATGCTGACCCATCCCGGCGTCCTGATCGTGCCGGCCGGGCTGGCGACGGCCGAGGGCCAGGGCCGCACCGGCCGCGAGCTGTTGACGGCGCTGGTCGCCGGCTACGAGGTGCAGTGCCGGTGCGCGCGCGATTTCATTCCGTCGACCCCGGCGCACGGCTTTCGCGCGAGCCCGGTCTACGGCATCCTCGGCTGCGCGGCGACGACGGCGAAGCTGCTCGGGCTCGACGCGCGCGGCATCGGCAACGCCATCGCGCTGGCCGCGAGCTTCGCCGGAAGCCTCATCGAGGGTCAGCGCGTCGGCGCGCGCGACGCGGACTTCGCCGAGGCGCAGGCGGCGCGCAGCGGCATGTGGGCGGCGAGCCTCGCCGCGCAGGGCTTTCAGGGTGCGCCGACGGCCCTGGAGGGCGCGGGCGGCTTCTATTACGCGTTCACCGGGAGCAGCGCGGGCGAGCTGACGTACACGTTCACCGGACCGCCCAAGGCCGACCTCGACGACATCGTCAGGGATCTCGGCCGCCGCTGGGAAGTGCTGCACGTGAAGTTCAAGGTCTATCCGACGCCCGGCTTCAATCAGCCCGTCGTCTGGCTGGCGAGCGAGATGGTGGCGCGCCACAAGCTCGTCGCCGACGAGATCGAGCGCGTGACGCTCGAGATGAACTATCTGGAGACGCTCTATCCGTCGCCGCGGTTTCCACGGCCGCCGGCCGCCGACGGCAGCGGCTTCGGCCGCACCGCGTACATGCTCGCCTACACGCTGATCGCCGGCGACTATCCCGTGCTCGAGCGCAACGTGGAAGACCCGCGCGACGCGGGCGCCGCGGCGGGCGCGGATCTGGCGGCGCGGGTGGCCGCGCTCCAGCGACGGGTCGAGATTCTCGGCGTGGTCGGGCGCGATTGCTTCGCGCCGCGCCTGACGATTGCCCTGCGCGACGGCCGGCGCCTCACCGGCGAGTACGACGGCCACGAGCTGATGTGGGACTTCCGGCGCGACGCCGAGGTGCTACGCCGCTTCGTGCCGGGCCTGCCGATCGCGCCGGATCAGTACGATCGCCTCGTGGCCGCGGTCGCCGGGCTCGACAAGGCCGCGTCGGTCGACGAGGTCGTCGCCCTCACGCTGCCGAAGTAGCCGCTCCCTCCGACTAGCGCAGCGCCTGGCGCAGGGACGCGGCGACGTGGGAGATGGCGCGGTTGCCCGTGTCGATGAGCCGGCCCATGGGCATGAAGCCGTGGATCATCCCGCCGTAGCAGACGTAGTCGACGCTCCCGCCGGCCTCGGTGATCCGCGCCGCGTAGGCCGCGCCCTCGTCGCGCAGAGGATCGAAGCCCGCGGTGATGACGAGCGCGGGCGGGAGACCGGCGAGCGACGGCGCGCGAAGCGGCGAGGCTCGCCAGTCGTCGGCGTCGCCGGACGACTTCAGGTAGTGGTTCTTGAACCAGCGCATGCTGTCGCGCGTGAGGAGATAGCCGTCGGAGAAGTCACAGTACGATTTCGACTC
>QHSM01000502.1 GCA_003221595.1 Candidatus Rokuibacteriota bacterium
GTTCTTCCTCATCGGGTTCGCCGTCCTGACCGGACTCGTCTCGATCTCAGCCAGTCGGTGGTCGCGAGTCCTCGATCCCGTCGACGGCCGCGGGCCGATCTCGACCGAAGCCCGGCGCCGGGCGTTGCTGCTTCCGTACGCGCTCGCCGGCATCGTCCTCGGCGCCTGGGCGCTCGCCGGCCTGCTGTTCGGGGTGATCCGGCCGCTCATGATCGGCGCCTTCACTCCGGAGCGCGCGGTCCGGTTCATCTTCGGCAACACGTTCATCGCCGGCGGGGCGACCACGGCCCTCACGTTCCTCCTGGCCGAGCACCTCTGGCGCAAGGAGCTGCCGAGGTATTTTCCCGAGGGCGATCTGAGCGCCGTCCCGGGGGTGATCCGGCTGCGCGTGCGGACGCGACTCCTGGTGATCCTGCTGCTGGTGGGCGTGCTGCCGCTCTCGGTCCTCGGCGTGATGGCCTACCGGCGCGCCGAGTCGCTGCCGGGCCTGGATCCGACCGCCGCCGCCCAGGTCATGGGGAGCTTGCTCGTCGCGATCGGCTTCATCGCGGTCGTCGGCAGCGTGGCCGCGATCGGGCTGGCGCTGGTCGCGGCCGCGAGCGTGGCGACGCCGCTTCGCGAGATCCAGGGCGCGATGCGCGAGGTCGAGAGCGGCAACCTCGACGCCCGCTGCCGGGTCGTGAGCAACGACGAGATCGGCGCGGCGGCGGAGGGCTTCAATCGCATGGTCGGCGGGCTCCGGGAGCGCGAGTTCCTGAAGGAGACGTTCGGCAAATACGTGAGCCGCGAGGTTCGCGACGAGATCCTGGCCGGGCGCATCTCGCTCGAGGGCCAGGCGCGGGAGGTGACGATCCTGTTCGCGGATCTGCGCGACTTCACCCCCTGGGTGGAATCGACGAGCCCGCGCGAGGTCGTGCGCGACCTCAACGAGTACTTCACGGAGATGGAGGGCGCCATCCGGGAGCACCGCGGGCTCGTGCTGCAGTTCATCGGCGACGAGATCGAGGCGGCGTTCGGCGCGCCCGTCGCGTACCCGGCGCACGCGGAGATGGCGGTGCGGGCGGCCCTCGACATGCGCCGCCGCCTGGCGGCGTGGAACGCGGCGCGCGAGCGGGCGGGGAAGATCCCGCTCCGGCACGGCATCGGGATCCACACCGGATCCGTGCTCGCCGGCAACATCGGCAGCGCCGAGCGGCACTCCTATGCCCTGGTCGGCGATCCGGTCAACCTGGCCTCGCGCATCCAGAGCCTCACCAAGGAATTTGGCTCCGACATCCTCGTCAGCGGGGACACTCGCCGTCAGCTCGACGCTCGCTTCGACCTCGTCCAGCTCCCTGCCGTCCGCGTCAAGGGCAAGTCGCTGGAGGTTGAGGTTTATCGGCTCACCTGATCCTTCGCTGGAGCCGGGGGTGGGGGCGGCGGGCGAGGGGGTGCGTGGGGGTCGAACGGACCACGCGGCACGCGTGCGCTTCTCCTTTGCGGCTGGGCTCCATCCCGGCGCGATGCGCCCGCCGCCGCTCTTCGGGAACGGGTCCTTTTCGACCCCCACGCACCCCCACGCCCGCCACCCCCACGCCCGTCTCCCGCTGGTCCCCGCTGTTTCTAAGCTCGCGGAGCGCACCTCGATCGCAATCTGCGGCGAGGCGCGACGGGCTCAGCGCGCGTCTGCGGCCTGGCGGGTGGTCGGGGGCTTCCGGGAGGGTCGTGGGAGGGGTCGACGAGACCCGTCCCCTCCAAGCGGTCGTCGGGCGGATCAGCGGATGATGGAGCCCAGCCGCAAAGGGGAAGCGCACGCGTGCCGCGTGGTCGCGCGACCCCTCCCACGACCCTCCCGGAAGCCCCCGCCTACCGCTGCAGACGATCGACGAAAGTGTTGATGCGGTTCGTCTCGTGGCTCAAGAGATCGAGGAACCAAAATGCAGCGCCTTCGGAGTCGACGCGGACGACGAGCGAGACGACGTCGATCGGCGGGCCGCCGTCGGGCGGCGCGAACTCGATCTTCACCGCCTGGCCGGGCCGGAGGCGCTGGTTCACGCGTACCTTCATACCGGTCGACGAGATCTCGGTGCACGTTCCGTCGAGCGCGCCCTTCGAGGCGGTGATCCGCACACCCAGCTTGACGGCGGCGCGCGCGGCGGGTCGCCGCTCGAGCTGGCGCTGACCGGCCTGCTGCCGCGCCATGGCGAAGGGCTTGAGGTACGTCAGGACCTGGCCCAAACGC
>QHSM01000503.1 GCA_003221595.1 Candidatus Rokuibacteriota bacterium
GTATGAGTCCTGTACGGATGCTGACGGTATCGCGGTGCGATGTCAGGGCTGCAGTCTCCGCTTGACCTTCCCCCATGGGGTAAGGCCTATCCTGTCCTCGTGGAGCGGAATGATCTCCTCATAGGCCAGGTGGCGGCGCGCAGCGGTTTGAGCCGCAAGGCCCTGCGGTTGTACGAGTCGCGTGGCATTCTCCCGCCGCCGCGTCGTGAGCCGTCCGGCTACCGGCGCTATCCACCCGATGTGCTGAGGTTACTCAAGTTCGTCGGTCAGGCACGTCGGCTGGGCCTTACGCTGTCGGAGATCAAGCACATCGTTGCACTCCGCCGCTCAGGGGCCGCGCCGTGCGTCCATATTCGCGCGCTGGTAGAACAAAAAGCCGCCGACCTTGAAGGCATGCTAGCCGGCGTCCGCAGCATCCTCGGCTCGTGGCGCGCGAATGGCCGCCACGCCGCGATCTGTCCAAACATCGAAGCAAAAGGAGGTGACACATCATGGGAAAGACCATCGTCTCGCTCTGCCCTGCCTGCACGGCCTGCCCGGAAGTCGTCATTGACGGTGACACTATCCGGATTGGCGAGGACGAGAACATCGTCGTCCTCAAGAAGGCGGAGTGGAACATCCTAGTTGACGCAATCCAGTCCGGTCAACTCGGCCGGGTGTGATTGGACCAATCTGCGCCCCGGTGCTCGTCCCGGCCGGGGCGCTTCGGTTTTTAGACGAGGCCGTCGAGGCGTCGCCGTACGTCGAGTAGTTGCGCGATGACGACCCGGCCGATGGACGTTAACGCGGTACCTCGTGCTGGCCCCTTGCCCTGCCGAGTCGTAGTCAGCGGAGCGAGAGGGCTGCCTCAGCGCGCCGGAGATACCCCCAAGCGTGCCGGTAAGACCCCAATCTCCCGAGCACCCTCCGCGAGCGAACCTCCCTCGCTGCCACGGCCGTCAGGAACGCCGCGTCACCTTCCCCGGTCAGAAATCGGCCGCCCACGTGGAGCCAAACTTTTCGTCTGTATGTTTGGCCGAACATGTTGACCATCACTCGACATCGCTCGATCATTTGTCATGGCCTTCGCCCTCGCGGGTTTCTTGACGGGCATCATCGGTGGGCTGTTCGGTGTCGGAGGCGGCGAAATCTTCATTCCCTTGCTTGTCTATCTCTTCGGCTTCTCTCAGCACCAGGCTCAGGGAACTTCGCTTGCCGTTCTGCTTCCGCCGATCGGACTCCTCGCGGCGCTCCGGTATTATCGCGCGGGGCATGTGGACTTCACAGTCGCAGGACTTTTAGCGGTCGGCTTCTTCGTTGGGGCTTCGATCGGTGCCGTGATCGCCACTCGCATTGAAGGGCACATACTCCGAAAGCTGTTCGGAGCATTCCTCTTTATCATCTCGCTCCACATGATGTTCGCGCGGCACGGCAAGTAGGCGCCGAAGATAATCTCCGGCGCGCGGGTCAAACACCCTGGCCGTGGGCGGAACGGGCAGCTCCTGTTGTGGGTCAAGGGCACTCAATGCGGCGTCTGAGCGGAGTGCCTTTCGGTGTTCTGCAAGTTTCGACGGCGCGGGCTCGTCACCCGCGCCGTTTCACTCTCACTCACACCGTCATATCAGGCGCGCGATCCGGGGCCCGACGCCTCTCTTCTCAACGGCGCCCAAGCAACTCATCCACCAGAGCGCGTGCGCCCCGCCTCCGCCCGCAAGAAGAAGCTCCCGGCCGTGACGACAAGCTCACCGGGCTTCACGCCATCGAGCACCTCGAGCGACTCGCCGAGCGCGGCGCCGAGCTTCAGGGTCCGCTCCGCGAAGCGCCCCTCGCCGCCCTTCACCAGGACGTAGACGACGTTACGGTTGCCCACGGACTGCACGGCGTTCCGCGGCACGAGCGTGACGTGGCCGCCGGAGCGTGTCTCGAAGCCGAGCGTCACGTAAATGCCCAACCGGAGATCGCCGCCCTTGTTCGGCACCTCCACACGCACCTTGGCGGTTCGCGTGGCTGGATCGACCCGCGGGTCGATGTAGGCGACACGCCCCCGCAGCGGCGCCCCGGTGCTCACGGGCACCGTCACCGTCGCTTCGCTTCCGACGCGGACAGCCGGGAAATCCTTCTCGTAGAGATCACCGATCGCCCAGACGGTGCCGAGGTCGGTGACCGTGAAGAGTTCTTGTCCTGCGCTCACCACCTGGCCCGGATTCACGCCTCGCGCGATCACCACCCCGGCCGCGGGCGCTCGGACCGTGACCTCCGAGACCACGTGCGACGCATCCGTGAGACGGGAGACGTCGTCCGGCCCGAGCCCCAGCAGCATGAGGCGCTGGCGTGACCCGG
>QHSM01000504.1 GCA_003221595.1 Candidatus Rokuibacteriota bacterium
CCGAACTACGAGTTCGAGGCGCTCTGCGTGATGACCAACAAGAC
Source organism: Candidatus Rokuibacteriota bacterium (assembly GCA_003221595.1). Classification (GTDB taxonomy): domain Bacteria; phylum Methylomirabilota; class Methylomirabilia; order Rokubacteriales; family CSP1-6; genus AR31. The sequence goes on from QHSM01000504.1 coordinate 45, forward strand.
GCCGACCGGGACCTATCGCGGCCCCGGGCGCTACGAGGGCACGTTCGTCCGCGAGCGGCTGATCGACCGCGTGGCGGCCGCGCTCGAGCTCGATCCGGCCGACGTCCGGCGCCGTAACTTCATCGATGCCGACGAGATGCCTTACGAGGTGGGCGGCTCAACGCTGGGCCAGAAGACCGTCTACGACTGCGGCGACTATCGCTCCGCGTTCGAGCAGGCGCTCGCGGCGGCGGAATACAAGGCCGTGCGCGCCGAGCAGGCGCGGGCCCGGGGCGAGGGGCGCTATCTCGGGATCGGCTTCGGCTGCGTCCTGGAAAAGGCCGGGCTCGGCCCGTGGGAATACGCCCGCGTCGAGGTCGACGGCTCGGGCCGCGTCGTGGTCTACTCCGGCGTCGCCGCGGTCGGGCAGGGGATCGAGACCACGCTCGCCCAGGTCGTCGCCGAGGAGCTCGCGATGGCCGCCGATGACGTCACGGTCGTTCACGGCGACAGCGCCCGGGTGCCCTTCGGCATCGGCGGCTTCGCGAGCCGCGGCGCGGCCGTCGCGCTGCCGGCGGCCCTCGAGGCGGCGCGCAAGGTTCGCGACAAGATCTTCCACGTCGCGGCCTGGCTCCTCGAGGCCCACGCCGGCGACCTCGTCCTCGACGCGGGCGCCGTGCACGTGCGCGGTCTCCCCGAGCGCACCGTGACCCTTCGCCAGCTCGCCCGCGCCGCGGTGCCCGGCCCGCCGGGCATGGAGCCCGGGCTTCAGGCCGCGCACTTCTTCGAGGCGCCGCGGATGACCTATCCCTACGGCACGCACGTGGCGGTCGTCGAGGTCGATCCGGCCACCGGCCGCGTCGCGCTCCGCAAGTACGTCGTGACGTACGACATCGGCCGCGCGATCAATCCGATGATCGTCGGCGGCCAGATCGAGGGCGGCCTCGCCCAGGGGCTGGGCGGCGCGATCTTCGAGGAGCTGGTCTACGATGACCAGTGCCAGCCGCTCGCGACCACGTTCATGGACTATCTGGTGCCGACGGCGATGGACATGCCGGAGGCGACGATCGTGAAGATCCTCGAGGAGACGCCCACGCCGCTGAACCCGCTCGGTGTGAAGGGCGTGGGTGAGGGCGGCAGCTCGGGCGCCGGCGCCGCCATCGCCAACGCGGTCGCCGACGCGCTCGCGCCGCTGGGTATCGCGATCACCGAGCTGCCGCTCTCGCCCGACCGCATCGCCCGACTCGTGCGCCAGCGCGGCTCACGCTCATGACCATCAAGGGGAGACGTCGAATGGCTCAAGGGATCCGGGCGGGCGTCGGCAAGGCCGCGCTTGCGGCGCTCGCGCTGATGCTGGGCACGCTGACGGCGCCGGCCGCGGGCGCCGCGGCGGAGACGATCAAGGTGGGGTTCATGGCGCCGCTCAGCGGCATCTTCGCCCAGGCCGGCAAGGACATGCTCGAGGGCATCAAGCTCGCCTTCGAGCAGATCGGCTACCAGTCGGCCGGGCGGAAGATCGAGCTGATCGAGGAGGACTCCGAGGGCAACCCGGCGGTCGCCCAGGCCAAGTACCGCAAGCTCGTCACGCAGGACCACATCCACGTGCTGACCGGCGTGCTCCTCTCCAACATCGGCTACGGGCTCATCCAGCCGATCGAGCGCGATCAGCTGCCCACGCTCTTCCTGACGACGCCCGACGACCTCACCAAGAAGAACGTGTCGAAGTGGATCTTGAGAACGAATTTCGCGGCCAGCCAGCCCATGCACCCGCTGGGCGACTACGCGGCGAAGACGCTCAAGTACCGGAAAGTCGTCACGATCGCGATGGACAATCCATTCGGCCACGAGCAGATCGGCGGCTTCCAGCGCGTGTTCGAGGACGCGGGCGGCCGCGTCGTGCAGAAGATCTGGGTGCCGCTCAACGCGCTCGACTTCGCGCCGTACCTCACGCAGGTCGGCAAGGATGCCGACGCGGTCTGCGCCGTGTTCGTGGCGGCCCAGGGCGTGCGGTTCATCAAGCAGTACGCCGAGTACGGGCTGAAGGCGCGGCTGCCGCTCATCGGCAGCGGCGTCATGACCGACGAGCACGTCATCCGCAATCTGGGCGACGAGGCGGTGGGCGCCGTCGGCGCGCTTATCTGGGCGCCCACGCTCGCGACGCCCGCCAACCGCACCTACCTGAAGCTCGCCGAGGCCAAGGTGGGCCGGACGCCCGCCTACTTCACGGCCATCATGTACAGCGCCGGTCGCTGGGTGGCCGAGGCGGCGAAGATCGTGGAGGGCCGCGTCGAGGACCGCGAGCGCTTCCTGGCCGCCATCCGGAAGGCGAGCGAGACGGTCGAGGATCCGCGCGGGCCGATCAAGCTCGACGAGTGGGGCAACCCGACGCAGAACGTGTACATCCTCAAGGTGGAGAAGGTCGGCGGCAAGCTCACCAACACGGTCGTGCACACGTACCCGATGGTCTCCCAGTTCTGGACGTACAAGGCCGACGAGTTCCTGAAGCTCCCGGCCTACAGCCGCGACTATCCGCCGGCGCGGCCGTAGGATGGGCAAACCGGCCACGTTTCGACTGAAAGTGCGCCACTACGAGGTGGACCAGTACGGCCACGTGAACCACGCGCAGTACGTGCACTATCTGGAGGTCGCCCGGATCGAGGCGCTGGACGCGCTCGGGCTGTCGCTGGGCGAGATGCGCCGCCAGGGCTACCTGATTCTCGCGGCCGACCTGTCGGTGAAGTATCTGGCGCCGGCCCGATCCGGTGACACGCTCGAGATCGTGACGTTCGTCCGGGAGATCCGCGGGGCGCGGTCGATCTGGATCCAGGAGGTCCGCGAGGCGGACAGCCGGCGAACCCTCGTGTCTGCCCAGGTCACCGGAGCCTTCGCGACCGAGGACGGCCGGCCGGCGCGCGCCCCGGACAGCTTCCGCGAGAAGCTCTCGGCCCTGCTCGTCCCTGATGGGACTGTTCCTCAGAGCCAGTGAAGACAGATCTCCTCCTCATCCCGATGAGCGCGCGCTACCGCGACATGCGCGCCGCCGCGCTCGCCGCCGAGGAGTCCGGATTCGACGGGCTCTGGACCTGGGATCATCTGCGGGATCCCGACGGCGCCGGAGAGCCCGGCGTGCCCGAGGCGTGGACGGTCCTGACGGCGCTCGCCGAGGTGACCCGGCGAATCGCGCTGGGGCCGCTCGTGCTGAACGTGGCCAA
>QHSM01000506.1 GCA_003221595.1 Candidatus Rokuibacteriota bacterium
CACTAGCCAACGGAGCTGCGTGATGCCGAGATACGAATCGCCGTACGATCCAACGACCATGCCGAAGAACCTCGAGCACGTGATCTACGAGAAGAAGGGGCACGTCGCCTACGTCACGATCAATCGCCCGGAGGTGCGCAACGCGCTGCACAGCTACTCCTACGCCGAGCTACGCTCCTGCTGGCGCGACATCGGCCTCGATCCGAACATCTATGTCGGCATCGTCACCGGCGCCGGCGAGGCGTTTTGCGCCGGCCGCGACGTCAAGTTCCTGGCGTCGTACCAGGCCGAGGGCAAGCGAACCCCCCACGAGGATCCCAACAATCCACTGTTTCACTGGGGCGGCGGCGGCCAGCCCAGCGACGCCAATCGGGAAAAGCCGCTGATCGCCGCGATCAATGGCTTCGCGGTCGGCGTCGGGCTCTCGCTCGCGCTGCAATGCCAGCTCCGCGTCATGGCGGACAGCGCCTGGATCGGCGACACACACACCAAGGTCGGACGACTGGGCTCGGCCCACAATCTCTATGCCGCGCTGCCGCGGACCACGGCGGCCTATCTCACGCTGTGCAACGGCCGGCTCACCGCCGACGAATGCTATCGCCAGGCCATCGTCAACAAGGTGGTGCCGCGCCAGAAGCTGATCGCCACCTGCGAGGAGATGGCGGAGATGATCTGCGACAGCTCGCCGCTCGCCGTGCAGGCCGCGGTGCGGCTGTACCGGTTGACGGCGGCCTTCCCGCCGTCGCTGGTGTCCTATGCGAGCCACCTCGATCAGGAGATTGCCGAGAGCGAGGACGGCGCCGAGGGCCCGCGCGCGTTCCGCGAGAAGCGCAAGCCGGTGTGGAAGATGCGCTGAGCGTGCCGGCGCGGGCGTCAGCGGCGGCGGGAGTTCTCGCGCGGGCTCGAGCCGGCGGCCTCGAGACGTCGCTTGGCCTCGGCGTACACGTCGGGCGGCAGCGGTCCTTGCAGCAAGACGTCGACATTGTGCTGCAGGTGGGCCGGATTGATCGTCCCGACGATGTTCGTGTGCAGGTTCGGATGGGTGAAGGTGAAGCGCAAGATGAACTCCATCGGCGTCATGCCGCCGAGCAGATCGTCGAGCCGCACCTTCTGCCAGCGCCCCCACTGCACGCCCTCGTGCTTGCCCTCGGTCGGCGCGCCCTTGGCGGCGCCACCGCGGACGACGATGCCGGCCCCCGCCTTGGCCGCGGCGGTGATGAGGCTCTCGTGCTCCCGCTCGACGGCCGAGTACGGGATCTGAAAGACGTCGA
>QHSM01000505.1 GCA_003221595.1 Candidatus Rokuibacteriota bacterium
AGCCGAGCCTGCTCCTGGTCGACGAGCCGTCGGCGGGCCTGGCGCCGCGCATCGCCGAGCAGGTCTACGAGCGGCTGCGCGAGGTGCAGGCGGCCGGCGTGACGATCCTGCTCGTCGATCAGAACATCACGAAGGCCGTCGAGGTCTCGGACCACCTCTACCTGCTCGAGATGGGGCGCGTGCGCCGCGAGGGTCCGCGCCAGGCCTTCGCCGATCAGCTTCGCGAGATCATCCGCGACGCGCTCCTCGGCGCCTGACCGTGCCGCGGCGTGTCCGGCGCCTCGGATGGTGCCTGCTGGCGTACGCCGCGCTCGCGTGGGTGCCGTGGACGGCGTCCGAGTACCACACGCACGTCCTGGTGACGAGCCTCTATTACGTCATCCTCGCCATCGGCTGGAACCTGCTCGCGGGCTATACCGGGCAGTTCTCGCTGGCGCACCACACCTTCGCCGGAATCGGCGCCTACACGTCGGCCTTGCTCGTCCTGTACGCCGGCGCGCCGATCCTCGTCGGCATCGGCGC
>QHSM01000507.1 GCA_003221595.1 Candidatus Rokuibacteriota bacterium
TCCCACGAGCACGTCGCCCAGTCCCTGCCCCGCGAGCAGCTCGACCCACGGGCCCGCGAGCAGCACGCGCGCCTCCGGAAACTTCTCGCGGATGGCGCGGAGCGCCGGCACCGCCATGACGGTGTCGCCCAGCCAGTTCGGCAGCCGTACGGCGATCTTCACGGGCACGCGCGGCGAAACGCCTGCCGCCAGGCGGGCTCGCCCGTCTGCAGCACGAGCCGGACGCTCAGGACGTAGACAGGCCGTCGCGGCAGGCGAAGCCGGCGCAGCCGCACCCAGTCCTTCTCGGTGGTGATGAGCGCGTCGACGTCGAGCTCGGCGGCGCGCGCGTCGAGTCGCGCGATGTCGTCGGCCGAGTACCAGTGATGGTCGGCGAACTCGGCCAGCGACTCGACAACCGCCCCGGTGCTCTGGAGGGTGGAGGCGAAGGCCGCCGGCGACGCGATCCCGGCGAAGGCGACCAGGCGCCTTCCCGCGAGCTCGGGGAGACCGACGGGCTGCATGCGGCCCGCCTCCCAGCACTCCGACGGCACGAGCGTGGCGGTGATGACGGGCACGCGCGGCGCGTGCTCGTCGACGGCGTCCACCACCTCGCGCGCGTCGTCCAGATCGAGGGCGCCGGCGGCGACGACGAGATCGGCCCGCGCGAGCGAGCCGAGCGGCTCGCGCAGCGGCCCCGCCGGAAGCAGCCTTCCGTTTCCCCACGGACGCCGCGCCCGCGCCATCACGATCTCGAGGTCCTTCGCGAGGGTCCGGTGCTGGAACCCGTCGTCGAGCACGATCGCGGTCACGCCGAACTTCTCGATGGCCACGCGTGCCGCGTCGTGGCGGTTCGCGCCGACCACGACGGGAATTCCGGGTAGCCGGCGCGCGAGCAGGAACGGCTCGTCACCCGATTCCTCCGGGTCGAGGCTGATCGATGCGGCGTCCGCCACGATCTGGACGCCGCGCGTCGTTCGCCCGTAGCCGCGGCTGACGACGGCGGGGCGGTGACCCAGCGCGACGAGCGTCTGGACGGCCACCTCGACCGCCGGAGTCTTGCCGGTTCCCCCCACGGTCAGGTTGCCGATCGACACCACGCGACAGGGCAGCGCCCGGGACTTCAGGAGCCCGCGTCCGTAGAGCCATTCCCGAGCTCCGAGCAATCCACGGTAGCCGCCGCCGGCGACGGCGAGCATGCGGGCCGGTCCCGCACTGAAGCCTTCCTCCCAGCCGCGAATGAAGCGCTCGCGGGATTTCATGCGCGCTCTTCTCCGGGCCGGAGATAGCGGTCCACGAGCTCGAGCGTCTCCCGGACGGCGCCCTGGCGGGACACGATAGCCTCGTATGCGGTGTCGCCCAGCTTCGCCCGAAGATCCGGATCGGCCAGCAGTCGCCGGAGCTCGCGAGAGAACTCCACCGCGTCCCGCACGACGACCGCCGCGCCGACCGATTCGAGCAGGCTGGTGGACTCGCGAAAGTTCGCCACGTGGGGCCCGACCAGGACCGGCTTGCGACGCTGTGCGGCCTCGAGCAGGTTGTGGCCGCCCACGGGAACGAGGCTACCCCCCACGAACACGACGTCGGCGATGGCGTAGAGGGTCGCCAGCTCGCCAACCGTGTCGAGCACGATCACGGGCGGCACCGCGGGCATCTCGGTGCTCGTGACCGCAACCGGAAGCTCGCTGCGACGGATCGAGGCCCAGCCCTTGCGGGCCAGAAGAGCGAGCACCTCGCCGGTTCTCTCCGGATGGCGCGGCGCGATGACCAGGACCAGCTCCGGTGATTCGGCGAGCGCCGCCCGATGCGCCTCGAGAACCAGCTCCTCCTCGCCCGCGTGCGTGCTCCCGGCGATCCACACGCGCTGGTCGGGGTTCAGGGCGAGGAGGCGGCGCCACAGATCGACCGCGCCGGCCGGGTCGACGACGGCGGCGTCGGCCTTCATGTTGCCCGTGACGACGACGCGCTCGGGATGGGCGCCGAGCGCGATGATGCGCCGGGCGTCCTCGTCCGACTGCATCGCGAACACGCGCACGTCGGCGAGGACGGACGCCAGGAAGCGTCGCACGAGCCGGTAACGACGGTAGGACCGGTCCGAGATGCGCCCGTTGGCGATCATCACCGGGACGCCGCGGGCCGCCAGCGCGCGCAGCGTGTTGGGCCAGAGCTCCGTCTCCATGCAGATCAGGAACGCCGGATTGATCGCCGCCGCAAAGCGCCCGACGGCCCAGGGAAGGTCGAGGGGGAAGAAGCGGTGGGTGACGAGGCCGGCGAACCGCTCCCGGACGATCTGCGCGCCGGTATTCGTGACCGTCGTCATCACAATCGGAAGCTCGGGATGAAGACGCCTGAGCCCCTCGACGAGCGGTGCCGCGGCGATCGCCTCGCCGACCGAGACCGCGTGCAGCCAGGCCGTGGACCGGCCTTGACCG
>QHSM01000489.1 GCA_003221595.1 Candidatus Rokuibacteriota bacterium
TCTGGGCGCGAAGAACGTGCTCGTCACGAGCGCCGAGCCCGAAGAATCGCGAACCCTCGAGCGGTTCGGCGAGCTCTGCGATCGAGCCGCCGGGTACGGTCTTCAAGTCTGCCTGGAGTTCGCGATCTACACGGGCGTGCGCACGCTCGCCCACGCGGCCGACGTGGTGGCCCGGTCGAAGCGGTCGAACGCGTCGGTGCTGATCGACGCGCTGCACTGGAGCCGCTCGGGCGGAATTCCGGCCCACGTCAAAGAGGTCGATCCATCGCTGCTGCGCTACGTGCAGATCTGCGACGCGGGCCCCGACATGCCCGGCCCGACCGACACGCCCGCGCTCATCCGCGAGGCGCGTACCGGAAGGCTCCTGCCCGGCGAGGGTGTCCTGCCGCTGGCGGAGCTGGTGGGGCTGCTGCCGCCTACCGTGCCGCTCGCCATCGAGGCGCCGTGCCGCGCCACCGCCGAGCTGCCGGCCGCCGAGCGCGCGAAGCGCGCGTACCGCGCGCTCACGGCCTTGCTAGAGAAGTCCTGAAGGGAGAAACGTCATGACGAGCGCGGAGATCGCCCGGCTGGCTCCGAATCTCGACATCCAGAAGGACTGGCGCGCCCCCACGCACCTGGCCGAGTCGATTCGCCGGGTCACCGACTTCCTGACGCGCCACGCCCGATGACCGACGCGCCGACCGGCGAGAGCGTCGAGCTTCTCCAGCAGCTCATTCGCAACCGGTGCGTCAACGACGGCTCGGTCGGCTCCGGGCAGGAGGTGCGCACCAGCGACGTGCTGCGCGCGTACCTCGGCGGCAGCGGCCTCGACGTCCAGGTGTTCGAGCCCGCGGGTGCGCCGGGCCGGACGAGCCTGGTCGCCCGCATCGAGGGCACCGATCCAGCGGCTCCCACGCTCTGCCTCATGGGCCACACCGACGTGGTGCCGGTGACCGCCGCGCACTGGACGCGCGACCCGTTCGGGGGCGAGCTGGTGAACGGCGAGGTCTGGGGACGCGGCGCCATCGACATGCTGAACCTCACCGCGACGCAGGCGGTCGCCCTCAAGACGCTCGCTCGGAAGGGCTGGCGGCCGCGCGGCACGCTGGTATACCTCGCGTGCGCCGATGAGGAGGCCGGCGGCGGGCTCGGCGCCGGGCACGTGTGCAAGAAGCACTGGGACGCGCTCCGGGCCGACTATCTCCTGACCGAGAACGGCGGCACCGTCAGCGCGCGCGGCGGCGAGCTGAGCGTGACCGTGCACGTGGGCGAGAAGGGGGTGGCCTGGCGGCGGCTCTCGGTGAACGGCACGCCCGGCCACGGCTCGATGCCGTACGGCGCCGACAACGCGCTCGTCAAGGCGGCGCACGTCGTCACGCGCCTGGCGGACTACCGGCCGGCGCCCTACGTGAGCGAGCTGTGGGCCGGTTTCGTCGGCTCGCTCGATCTCGATCCGGCGCTCAGGGCCTCCCTGACCGATCCCGCGCGCGTCGACGAGGCGATCGCCCGGCTCCCGGCCGGCATGGCCAAGTTCGCGTGGTCGTCGACGCACACCACCTTCTCGCCCAACATGTGCCACGGCGGTGTGAAGACCAACGTCATTCCCGACGTGGTCGACGTCGAGGTGGACATCCGGACGGTTCCAGGCGACAGCGAGGACGAAGTGCGGCGGCATCTCGACAAGGCGCTCGGGGATCTGGCCGAGGAGGTCACGATCGAGAAGCTCTTCTCCAAGCCGGCGTCGACGTCGCCGACGGGGACACCGCTCTGGGACGTGCTGGGGCGCGTCGTCGATGCCCACTATCCGGGCGCGCGGCTTCTGCCGCGCATGATCGTCGGGTTCACCGACGCGCCGTACTTCCGCGATCACGGCGCGGTCGCCTACGGGTTCGGCCTCTTCTCGCGCGCCCTGACGGCCGAGGCGATGGCCGGCCGGTTCCACGGCAACGACGAGCGCGTCGACGTGGAATCGCTGGCGCTCACCACCCAGGCCTGGCTCGAGACCTGCGAGCTCTTCCTCGGATAGCCGCCGGTGGGTGGGCGGCCGGCAGGTTTGACGCGATGCCGAGCGGCGGCTAGGATGAGCGCCACTCTTCAGAGGAGGGGTGCTATGAAACGCGGTATCACGCTGGCCTCGATGGTCCTGATGGCCTCCGTTCTGCTCGCGCCGGCGGACCTCGGCGCGCAGACCAGGGACGAGACCGTCATCTACGCCCTGCAGAGCGACGTGCAGAACTGGGACCCGCCCAATTCCGTCCTCCGCGAGAGCATCATCCTCGGCTACAACGTCTTCGATCATCTGGCCGCGCGCGACCTCAAGACCGGCAAGGTGGGGCCGAGCCTCGCCGTCTCGTGGAAGAACCTCGACGACACCACCTGGGAAGTGAAGCTCCGCAAGGGCGTCAAGTTCCACGACGGCTCGCCGTTCACCGCGGACGACGTGGTGTTCTCCTTCGGGCGCCTCAAGCAGCCGCAGGGCACGATGCAGATCTACGTCGCCAACATCGCCGAGGTGAAGAAGGTCGACGACTACACGGTCGACTTCATGCTGTCGGGCCCGCACCCGGTCCTGCTGCAGAACATTTCCGACTTCCGCATCATGAGCAAGTCCTGGTCGGAGAAGAACCGCTCGCAGAACATCCAGGACTACAAGTCCAAAGAGGAGACCTACGCTTCGCGCAACACGAACGGCACCGGCCCCTACCTCATCAAGGGCTGGGAGCCGGACAAGCGCATCGTCATGATGGTCAACAAGGAGTGGTGGGGCAAGCTCGACGGCAACGTCACCGATGTGATCTACACGCCGATCAAGTCGGACGCGACCCGCGTTTCGGCGCTGCTTTCGGGCGAGGTCGACCTCGTCACAGATCTGCCGACGCAGGACGTCGAGCGGCTGCGCAAGGAGCCGGCCTTGAAGATCCTCGACGGGCACGAGGTGCGCACCATCTTCATCGGTCTTGACCAACACAATGACGAATTGAAATACGCG
>QHSM01000467.1 GCA_003221595.1 Candidatus Rokuibacteriota bacterium
CAGCGGCGCTCGCCGCGAATCGTCGCGGTAGATCGTCACGTGACGGAGCGGGCGGAGCGACATGGACACCACGAGAAAGACGAACGCCGCCAGCGGGAGCACGAGCAGGACGAGCGCCTCGCCGCCACCGCGCGCGAGCGGGGCCCCGGCCCATCCCATGACCAGCAGCGTCGTCACGATCGCGACGAGGTAGGCCGCGAGGGTCCGCATCGGATAGGCCGGCCGCTCCACGTAGAGAATCGGCGTGCCGGCCTCGGCCCAGACCTCGTACTTCGAGGTAATCGTGAAGATGCGCTCGCGGAGCAGGAACACGTCGCGGTCGAAGGCGGGGTCGACGTCGGGCGCGGGCGCGCGCGCCGCGCGCGGCAGCGAACCGGCCCGCAGGTGGCGCCGGCACGACGGGCACTCGAGGAGCCGGCCCGCGAATTCCGGACGTACCTCGTATACCTCGCCGCACGGGCAGGCGACGACGATGCCGACCGGCCGGCTCACGGCGCCCTCACGGCAGGCGAGCCAGACGCCAGACGTCTCGCGCCGCGACCAGCCACCCGACGGTCAAGAGAGCGACGCCGGCCATCCACACGGGCCACGCGAGAGCGGGCACGCTGTCGAGAAAGTGCTCGCCGAGCAGCTCGAGAAAGCCGCCGCTCCCGAACACGGTGGACAGCCGCCAGCCCGGCCGAATCTGACGGGCGCCGAACACCATGAGCATCACGCCCGCCGTGCCCAGAAGTCCCGCGCCGAAGCCGGCCCAGCCTGCGTCGGCCGGAATCTGCTCGGCCATCGTGAGCACGATCTGGCCGGCCAGGAGCGCGGGAACCCCGTAGAGGACGCCGGCGGGCAGTTGAGGCATACTATGTCGACCTCCGAGCTTATGCCGCGACTGGCGAAAGTCATCCGATTTCCGAGGCGCCCGGCCACCCCGAGCCACGAGCGTGGATTCGTGGAAGTGCGGCGGTGTGACCAGGCCGAGGCGGTCGTCGTGCGGAGCCTCTTCGAGAGCGAGGGGATTCCGACGCTGCTCCAGTCGCGCCTGGCTCACTCGGTCTATCCGTTCAGCGTGGGCGACCAGGGCGCGGTCGTCATCCTCGTGCCCGCCGCCGAGGCCCCACGGGGCCGGCGCCTGCTCACCCGTCTCGTCTCTCGACGCGGCTCGGCCTGATCGGGTCTACGCGACTTCCGCGACGACGGCCTCGAGCGCTCTGAGCGTCAGCGCCAGCGCCGCCGACTCAAGCGTGCAGCCACGGTCTCGCGCCGTGTGGTAGGTGTCGAACGGCGCCGGGCGCTTGACCAGGAAGCGAAACGCGCTGCGCGCCGGGTTGAAAATGAACTGCCGCAGCGCATCAGCCTGCGCCGCCGGCACGACCGTCAGCGCGTAGGCGGGCACGCCCGCGGGCGCGAACGCGCGGTGGTCGCTCCCGAACAACGGGATGCGTCCGGCGACGTGATAGCTCTCGTCGCGCCGGAGCCCGATGCCGTCGAAGGCCGCCCGCACCCGCCCCAGGAACGGCGTCTGGTCGACCGCGTCCCAGACCGCGAGCGTGTCGCCGATGCCGCACAGCTCGAGGCTCAGCACGCCGGCGAGCTCGGCCAGGTTTGCCCCGCGCGCGTACTTTCTGGCGCCGAGATAGCCGCGCTCCTCGGCGGCCGTGAAGAGAAGCCTCACGCGCAGGCCCGGCGGGACGGACGCGGCGAGCCGCTCCAGCAGCGTCAGCAAGATGCCGACGGCGGCGGCGTTGTCGTTGGCGCCGGGGCTCCCGGGCACCGCGTCGTGATGGGCGATGAGCAGGAGCACGCGGCGCCCCGAGCCGATCTCGACGGTGAAGTTCTCGCCCGAGCCCTCGCTCGACTCGAACGGATGGCGCGCGAAAGGAACGCCGCGCGCCTCGAGATAGCTCGCCACGGCCGCCTCGCGCTCGGCGTTCGAGCGCCCCTCGAGCAGGCGCGAGAGCGCCATCGGCGAGCGCTCGCCACCGATCACCTCCGCCAGCGGCGGCGGCACGATCCGCGGCGTGCGGTCGCGCGCGTTGAGCGCCTGGCTCAGCCGGGTGTTGATCTGGCCTCGCAGGAAGAGCACGGCGTCGCGCACGGGATTGCTCATAGCCGAAACAGCGCTCGGGCGTTCTCCGACATGCGCGCGGCCAGCTCCGCCAGCGGCTCGCCCCGCAGCTCGGCCACGCGGGCGGCGGTGATCGCGAGGTAGGCGGGCTCGTTGCGCTTGCCGCGGTGAGGCTGGGGCGGTAGGAACGGGCAGTCCGTCTCGACGACCAGCCGATCGGCCGGAATCATCCGCGCCACCTCGGGCAGGGCGCCGGGCTTGGGATAGGTCACCGGCCCGGCGAGCGAGACGAGAAGCCCGAGCTCGATACACCGGCGCGCGAGCGCGAGGTCACCCGAGAAGCAGTGCATGATGCCGCCACGCTCGAGGGCGCCGTCGGCGGCCAGGAGCGCGAGCGTCTCCGCGTGCGCGTCGCGACAGTGCACGAGGACGGGCTTCCCCACCCGCCGCGCCAGCGCGACCTGCGCGCGGAACGCGCGCGTCTGAGCCTCGCGCGGCGCGCGGTCGCGAAAAAAGTCCAGCCCGGTCTCGCCGATCGCTACGACGCGGGGGGCCGCCGCGAGGCGCTCGATCTCGGCGAGCGCCGGCTCGTCGGCGTCGGCGGCCTCGTGCGGATGGATGCCGACCGCCGCCCACACGTCCGGCTCGCGCTGCGCCAGCGCCGCGGCGGCGCGCGAGGTGGCCACGTCGGTGCCGATCGTCACCATGCGCCGCACACCGGCGGCTCGCGCCCGCGCCAGCACCGCGTCGAGATCGCCGGCGAACTCCGGAAAATGAAGATGCGCGTGCGTGTCGAAGAGATCGGGAGCGATCACACCGCTCCGAGCACGCCGGCCGCCTTCTTCACGTCGCGCGCCTTCACCCAGAGGATGGCGGCGTATCGACCGCCGCCGGCCAGCGCGTCCATGGCGGTCACGTTGACCTTCGCCGCCGCGAGCCGGCCGAGCACGTCGGCGCAGGCGCCGATGCGATCGTCGCCCTCGATCAGGAACGCGCGCTTCGGCCCGGTGAGCTTCCACTTCTGCTGACGGGCAACCGCCTTCAGGGCCGCCCCGTCGGTCGGGACCAGGTCGAGCTGGGCGCCGCGGCCGCTCGGGAAGCCCGAGTACGCGATCAAGTTCACGCCGGCGCGTCGAAGCTCGCCCAGGATGCGGGCGCCCTCGCCCGGCTTGTCCGGCACCATCACGTAGTAATAGTCGGCGGTTCGCACGCTCTCAGCCATGACGCCCTCCCCTCGCATCGTCCGATGTCACGGGACCACCCGGAATCGGAGCCGTCCGATCAGCTGGCCCGAGGCGGTCACCACGTCGACGGACCAGCGCCCCTCAGAGTCGTCCGGAAACGACGTCTTGCGCGAATACGTGCGGTAGCCCTCCCGGCGACCGCCGAGGACCGGGGAGAGGCCCACGGTCTCGATCACGCGCCCCTTGTGCCTCCACACGTGGCTCACCCGCTGGCGCAGGCCGGCCGGCGCGTAGATCGCAGTGTACGCCACCAGTCCGCGCTGCCTCACCTCCGCGGCGCTGACGACGGGCGGTAGCGCCTCGATGGCGTCGAGGTCCAGCACGTCCCACATGATCGCCGCGCGCGCCATGAACAGAGGCGCCGGGGGGATCCACGCGCGCCCGACCGCCACCAGCGTCGCGGCGATGGCGCCGATCGCCACCGTCACGCGAAGCGCCGCCCGCCAGCCGCGCCCGCTGGCCCGCCGCACCACCGGCGTGACCGAGAGCGAGGCGGCGAAGGCGCTGATCAGGAGCCCGATGTAGGGCGGCACGCCGACCAGCGGCAGCGCGACGTTGAGCACGGCGAAGATCGACACGACGAAGAAGGTGTACCCGAGCCAGGGTCGCGGCTGCACGGTCACGCGGTACCACGGATCGAACGTGACCAGGAGCGCCATCGCCACCAGCACGAGGAAGAAGAACACGTTCACGGACGTGAGCGTCGTGCTCGCGTAATAGGCGGGAAGCACGAACAGCAGCAGGCCGTGGTAGAGCGTCTGGATCGTGTAGTCGGCCGCGTGGATGACGAAGCGCCCCGCGCGGCGCCCGGAGTCGGCGAGCGGCTGGCGTATCGCCACCAGCAGCGCGAAGACCAGCCAGAGCAGCAGCAGGTAACCCACGAGATACGCAGCGTGCGGCAGCCCGCGACGGAAGAAGAAGATGGTGACGAGGCCGCCGGTGAGCGAGGCGAACGAGACGCCCCACTCGGTGAGCCAGGCGAGTGCGCCGCTCACACGGACGGGGGGGTCGTCGGGCCGCCCGGCGCGGACGGGAGCGCGGCGCCGAGGCGCTCGCTGATGCGCTGCGCGACCGCGTCGCGCTTGAGCGCGTCGATGCAGTCGAGGACGTCGCCGGCGGCCGAGTGCACGCGCAGGTGCGCGGCCACCAGGTCGAGGGCGCTCGACCGCACGACGCCGTCGAGGCTCAGGATCTCGCGGAGCACGCGACCGATCGACGCGTCGCGCTCGGCGATCTGCACGATCGCGTCGACGTATTCGTCCGGCGTGAGCGGCGGGCCGGCCGCGCGGCGCGTCACGTGACCTTCGCTCCGGGCGGAAGGTCGCGGTCGAGCGAGAGGACCGACAGCGTGCCCCCGGTCGACGCGGCCAGCACCATGCCGTCCGACTCGACGCCCATCAGCTTCGCCGGCTCGAGGTTGGCCACGATGACGACCTTCTTGCCCACCAGGTCCGCCGGCGCATAGTGCTCGGCGATCCCGGCGACCACCGTGCGCTGCTCCTGGCCGAGCGACACCGTGAGCTTCAGGAGCTTCTTCGACTTCGGCAGCGACTCGGCGGCGACGACCTCGGCCACCCTGAGCTCGACCCGGCCGAACTCGTCGATCTTGATGCGCGGACGGTCGCCGGCGGCCGCGCTCTGAGCCGGCGCGGGCGTCGCGGCCTTGACGTCGATGCGCGGGAAGAGCCCCGACAGCTTCTGAACGACGGTGCCCGGCGCGAGCCGTCCCCAGGTGGCGTCGGCGAGCGTCGGCTCCCCCCGCTGGCCCAGGGCCGCGCGGATCTTCGCGGCGGCGTCGGGCAGGAACGGCCCCAGGATGATGCCCAGGACTCGCAGGGACTCGGCGAGGGTGTAGAGCGTCGTCGCGAGCCGCTCCCGCTGTCCGGCATCCTTGGCGAGCGCCCACGGCTGCGTGGCGTCGACGTAGCGGTTCACGACGCCGATGAACTCCCAGATGGCGGCCAGCGCGCGCTGGAACGCGAACTCGTCCATCGCGGTGGCGGCGTCCGCTTTCGCCTTCGTGAAGGCGGCGATCAGTCCGTCCTCGGCCGCGCTCGAGACTCCGCGCTGGGGCACCACGCCGTGGTTCAGGTTCACGATCAACGTCGTCGCGCGCGAGACGAGATTGCCGAGGTCGTTGGCCAGGTCCGCGTTGAGCCGGCCGACCAGGGCCTCCTCCGAGAAATCGGCGTCGAGCCCGAAGACCATCTCGCGCAGGACGAAGTAGCGGAAGGCGTCGTTGCCGTACTTCTCCTTGAGCGCGAGCGCCTCGACCAGGTTGCCGACGGACTTCGAGATCTTCTGGCCGCCGAGCGTCCAGTAGCCGTGCACGTTGAGGTGCCGGTAGAGCGGAAGGCCGGCCGCCTTGAGCATGCACGGCCAGTAGATCGCGTGCGGCTTGACGATGTCCTTGGCGGTCACGTGCTGGACGTGGGGCCAGAACTTCTCGAAGCGGGCGTCGCCCGGGCCGCCGAGCGCCGAGACGTAGTTGAGCAGCGCGTCGAACCAGACGTACGTGACGTACCGGTCGTCGAACGGCAGCGGGACGCCCCACTTGAGCCGCGTCGTCGGCCGGCTGATCGAGAGATCCTGCAGCGGATCGCGCAGGAAGCCGAGCACCTCGTTGCGGTAGCGTTCGGGCCGGACGAAATCCGGGTTCCGCTCGATGTGATCGATCAGCCAGCCCTGATACTTCGACATCTTGAAGAAGTAGTTCTCCTCCTCGATCCAGGTGAGCGGCGTCTGGTGATCGGGGCACTTGCCGTCGACGATTTCCTTCTCGGTGTAGAAGCGCTCGCAGCCGTAGCAGTAGTGCCCGCCGTACTTGCCGAGATAGATCTCGCCGGCGTCCCAGAGCTTCTGGAGAATCGCCCGGACCACGAGGCGGTGGCGCTCCTCGGTGGTCCGGATGTAGTCGCGGTACTGGATGCCGAGCGCGCGCCAGGTCTCGCGGAACGCCGCCGAGTTCTGGTCGGCCAGCGCCTGCGGCGTCACGCCCGCCTTCGCCGCCGCCTGGGCGATCTTCTCGCCGTGCTCGTCGGTGCCGGTGAGGAACCAGACATCGTCGCCCGCCAGCTCGCGGTAGCGCACCATCGCGTCGGCCACGATCGTCGTGTACGCGTGCCCCAGGTGGGGGCGATCGTTCACGTAGTAGATCGGGGTCGTCAGGTAGAAGGCGGTCACTGCTCGAGCTGCGCCTTGATGTGCGCGCGTCCCTCCCAGGTGACCTGGTCGAGCGGCACTTCCGCCTCGGTGCCGTCGGGGAAGCCCACGACGACGCTCTGCTTGAGCACGCGGATCGATCGGATCTTGCCGGACATGCAGCCCCCGCCGCCGCAGGACGCCTGGCAGGGCGTGTTCACGCGGGGCAGGCGCGCGCGCAGCTCCTCGTAGGTCGAGAACTCGTAGAGCAAGCAGCACTTGAGCCGGCCGCAGTTGCCCAGGAGCCGGTTGTCGGTCAGCGGCATGTCCTGCGCCTTGGCCATCTTCACCGAGATCGGCTCGAAGCGCCGCAGGTGCGAGGAGCAGCACAGCTGCCGGCCGCAGGGTCCGATCCCGTCGAGCAGGCGCGTGGTGTCACGCGCGCCGATCTGGCGCATCTCGACGCGCGCGCGGAGCTCGCGGGCGAGGTCGCGGACCAGATCGCGGAAGTCGATGCGCTCGTCGGCGCTGAAGTACACCGTGGCCCGCCGCGCCACCGCGTGCATCTCGACGTCGACGACCTTCAGCGAGAGGCCGCGGCCCCTGGCGACCTGCTGGGCGGTCTCGATGGCCCGCTCCTCGCGGCGCCGGCGCTCGCGGTACGCGCGCGCCTCCGCGTCGGTCGCATGGCGCAGGACGCGCCGGTAGGCACGGTCCTTCTTCGCCTCGGGAATCTCGCGCCGGGGCCGGCGCACCTCCCCGATGGTGCTCTCGGCCGAGGTCTCCACGAGCACGAGGTCGCCGACGTGAAGCTCGAGGTCCGCAACGCGGTAATCGTCAGCCGCCGCGGTCTCGCGAAGCCGGATGCCGACGAGAAAATCGTTCATGGGCTCCATCCTATGCCGCCCGCAGGGCGAGCCGACTCAGCAGGACTTCGAGGGTGAGGCGCGGCGCGACATTGCGCAGGAGCGAATCCCGCGCCTGCCGGCAAAGCTCGATCGTCGCCAGGATCTGATCGATCGTCCAGCCCTCGGCCTCGCGCGCGAGCTCGGTGGCGCGATCGCCGTCGATCAGGAGCGAAGGCGGCGCGCCGCTCCGGGCGAGCAGGAGGTCGCGGCAGAAGAGCCAGTAGGCGTCCACCAGCGCCTCCGCCTTCTCGCGCTCCAGGCGATCGAGGCGGCGGAAGAGCGCCTCGACTCCCTGCGCCTTGACCTCGGCCAGGATCTCGCGCGCCAGGGCGCGCGCCGGCGCCGCATCGGCGTCGTCGCGCGGGGCGAAGCGGACGACCTGACACCGCGACAGAACCGTGGCCGGCACCGCGCGGGCCCGCGGCAGGATGAGCATGATCACGGTCGCGGCCGGCGGCTCCTCGAGTGTCTTCAGGAACGCCTGCGGCGTGTCGCCGGTCATGCGCTCGGCCTCGTCGAGCACGAAGACCTTGCGCCGCGCCGCGGCGGGCCGGAGCGCCGCCACCCGCTCCAGCTCGCGGATCGCGTCGATACGGATGGCCCGCGCGCCGCGCGGGTTCGACTCGGGCGGCGTGGGGACGATCACGTGCAGGTCGGGGTGCTGCCGCGAGGGGCTTCCCAGGAGCTCCGCGGCGAAGGCGAGCGCCGTGGTCATCCGGCCGGCGCCGGAGGGCCCGATGAAGGCGTACGCGTGGGCGACGCGGTCGCTCGCGAGCGCCCGCCGCAAGAGCTCGACGGCGCGCGGCTGGTCGGCGATGCGATCGAGCGCGACGAAGCCCTCGGGCGCCCCGCGCTCAGGCGCCACGGAAGAAGTCCTCGACGAGCGCGCGCACCTCGGCCTCGACCTCGGCGGGCGAGCGGCCCGCGCGGACGAGCCGCACGCGCTTGGGCTCCGCCCGGTGGATCTCGAGATAGCCGCGGCGCACGCGCCGGTGAAACGCCAGCGCCTCGCGCTCGAAGTGGTCGAGGTGGCGCCCCCGGATGCGCCGCAATCCCTCCGCGGGATCGAGATCGAAGAGCAGCGTGAGGTCCGGGAGGACCCCGCTGGTCGCCCGCACGTTCAGCTCGCGGATGAGGTCAGGATCGACACCGCGGCCGTAGCCCTGGTAGGCGACGGTCGCGTCGGCGTACCGGTCGCAGAGGACGACGCGGCCACGCGAGAGCCACGGCCGAATCTTCTCCGCGACGTGCTGCTGGCGGGCGGCCATGAACAGGAAGACCTCGACGAGCGGCTCCGGCTTGACGCCGGGGCGCTCGAACAGGCGGCGCACGGCGAGTCCGAGCCGCGTTCCGTCGGGCTCACGGGTGCGCTCAACCTTCCGCCCGTGCTGACGAAGCCATCGCTCGAGGCGCATCATCTGGGTCGTCTTGCCCGACCCCTCGACGCCCTCGAGCGTGATCAGGATTCCGCTCACGCCCCAGACCATAGCACGACCCCTCCGCACCCGCGAACCGCTGGAGTCGCCGGAGCCGCCGCCGGTGGCCGGGCGCGTCCGGTGCGGTGGGGCTCGAGACGACCACGCGGCACGCGTGCGCTGCTCCTTCGCGGCTGGGCTCCATCCCGGCGCTCAACTTCCGTCGCGCGCGCGGCGGGAACGGGTCCCTTCGAGCCCCACCGCACCGGACGCGCCCGGCCACCGGCGGCGCTCATGCTCGGCGAGCGTAGTCAGTGCGGCGGGCGCGGGCCGCGTGGTCGTCTCGACCCCCGCCGCGCCGCCAGCCCGCGTGACCGGCCGCGACGGCCCGGTGGTTCAGAGGTGGGTGATGGTGTCGGGGGAGGCGGGCTCGCGCTCGCGGCGGCGGCCGCGGTCCAGGATCTCGCGGGCGAGGTGGCGGCCGCCGAGGCCGAAGGCCAGCGCGAGCGCCGCCACGATGCCGCCGAAGAGGGTGCCGAATGCGATCAGCACCATGTCCCGGCCGATACCGATCTCGGTCAGCGCGGTGGCGACGACGAAGAGGAGCACGAGCCAGCGCGTCGCGCGAGCCAGCAGTCGCGCCTGGACCACGCCGCCGTTGACCGCGGCGATCAACGTGGCCTGGCCGAGGAAGTTCGCCGCGAGCCAGCCCACGACGAGGATCAGCAGCGCGGACAGAAGCCGGGGCAAGAGGCGCATGAGCACGCCGGTCGCGCCCGGAGCGCCGGGGATCGCCAGCGCGTCGATGCCCATCGTCGCGAAGACCATGAAGATGCCCCAGAACGCGACGAGCTTCAGCACCTGTGACGGCGGCCGGTAGATACTGGCGCGCGCGAGCGCGGAGGTGAGGCCCCATGCCCGGCTCCGATCGTCCAGGTGAAGCGCGCGGCCGAGCCGCATGACCAGCGTGCCGGCGATCCAGCCGAGCAGGGCGCCGAGCACCACCAGCGCCAGCATGGCCAGGATGCTGGGCAGGACCGCGCCGAGGGTGGCCCTCATGTTGCCGATGGCCGTCAGGACCAGGTCGCTCCACAGGTCGGTCATGGACGTCCCCTCCTCATAGTACCGATCATTCCTTCACGGCGCCCGCGACGAGCCCTCGGACCAGGAAGCGCTGCAACCCGACGACGATCAGCACGGGTGGAAGGCTGGCCAGCATCGACGCCGCCGCGATATCACCCCACGGCACCTCGAAGACTCCCGGAAAGAGCGCCAGGGCCACCGGGATCGTGCGGCTCGCCTCCGAGACGGTGAACGTGTAGGCGAACAGGAATTCGTTCCAGCTGAAGAGAAACGTCAGGAGCGCCGTGGCGGCGAGCCCGGGGGCCAGCAGCGGGATCACGACCCACCGGAAGAGGCCGGGCAGCCCGGCCCCGTCGACCGACGCCGCCTCCTCCGCCTCGATCGGGATCTCGCGGATGAACCCGGCGAGGAGCCAGATCGTCAGCGGCAGCGCGAACGAGGTGTGCACGAGAACGAGCCCGGACCACGTGTCGCGCAGATCCAGCGCGCGCATCAACAGGTAGAGCGGGCTCACCGTCGCGATCTGGGGAAAGGCCGTGCTGGCGACGATCGCCAGGAGCAACCACCGCTTGCCCGGCAGCGGCAGCCTGGCCACCGCGTACGCGCCGGGCACGCCCACCGCCAGCGCCAGGAGTGTCGTGAGCGTGGCGATGCCGAAGCTGTTGGCGAGCGCCTGCGGCATCAAGCTTCGCTCGATGACGGCGCGATAGTGCGCGAGCGTCAGCTGGCTCGGCAGGAGCGGCGGCACCCGGAGCAGCTCGGCCTCGGGCTTGAACGACGTCAGGAGCTGCCAGAAGAACGGGATCGCGTAGCTCGCCAGCGCCGCGAGAACGAGCGTGTCGGCGAGCGTCCGGACTCTGCGCCTCATGCGGTCACCGCGCTCGTCCTGAGGATTTTCAGATATGCCCACGCGACGGCCATGACGAGGACGAACACGACGACGCCCAGCGCCGAGCCGAAGCCGAGCTGGAGCGTCTGGAAGAGGGCCCGATAGGCGTACACCGTGATCGTCTCGGTCGTGCCCGCGGGGCCGCCGCCGGTCAGCACGAACATGAGGTCGAAGGCGCGCAGGGCGTCGAGCGTCCGGAAGAGGATCGCCACGAGGAGAATCCGCGCGAGCATCGGCAGCGTGATCAGCACGAGCGTCGCCAGCCGGCCGGCGCCGTCCACCTGCGCCGCCTCGTACAGCTCGGCCGGGATCGCCAGGAGGCGCGCGTAGCAGAGCACGGCGACGAAGGGCATCGTGCGCCACACGTCCGCGAGGACGACGGCGGGCAGCGCCAGATGCGGGTCGCCGAGCCAGTTGAGCGCGTGCCCGCCGAGCGCGACGTTGAGGAGGCCCGCCGTGGGGTGATAGAGCCACTCGAAGAGCTTCGCCGTCACGACGGCCGGCATGGCCCACGCCAGCAACAGGAGCGAGAGCGCCACCCGGCGGCCGCCCCGCTGGGCGTGAATCGCCAGCGCCGCCGCCACGCCGAGCACGACTTCCAGCGCCACCGACGTGACGGTGAAGATGATCGTCGTGGCCGCCGCGCTCGCGAATCGCGAGTCGATGGCGAGGAACGCGTAGTTGTCGAGGCCGGCGAATCGCGACACGCCGAAGATCGGGATGCGGTGCTGCAGCGAGAGCCAGAGCACCCAGACGCCCGGGTAGACCGTGAGCGTCCCCAGGGCCAGAACGGTCGGCGCCAGCAGCAGCACCCCGCGACGGCGGTTCACGGCCTCACGCCGGGTCATCGGATGGCCTCGAGGAAATAGCCGAGCCGGGCGCGCGCGTCGGCGATCGCCCGCTCCGGCGACTTCACCCCGACGAGCGCCGCCGAGAACTCGGGCTGCACCGTCGACGAGACGAGAAGGTACGCGGGCGTCACCGGGCGCGGCTGGCCCATCAGCATGAGCCCGTCGAGGCGCGGCATTCCGGGGTGCGCGCGCACGAGCTCGGGATCGTGGTAGAGATCGCGGCGCGTGGGGCTCAGCGCGGCGCCGAGCGCGATCGCCCGCTGGGCCGGCTGGCTCGTGAGGTGACGCGCCAGGGCCACCGCCAGCTCGGGATGGCGGCTCCGGCGCGACACCGCCAGATGCGCGCCGCCCGTCGAGCCCACGCCCGCCGCGCCGCGGGCGCGGCCGGGAAGCGACGTGAACGCCACCTTGCCGCGCACGGCCGAGCCGGGCGCCTCGGTCGGCGATCGCCCGCTCCGGCGACTTCACCCCGACGAGCGCCGCCGAGAACTCGGGCTGCACCGTCGACGAGACGAGAAGGTACGCGGGCGTCACCGGGCGCGGCTGGCCCATCAGCATGAGCCCGTCGAGGCGCGGCATTCCGGGGTGCGCGCGCACGAGCTCGGGATCGTGGTAGAGATCGCGGCGCGTGGGGCTCAGCGCGGCGCCGAGCGCGATCGCCCGCTGGGCCGGCTGGCTCGTGAGGTGACGCGCCAGGGCCACCGCCAGCTCGGGATGGCGGCTCCGGCGCGACACCGCCAGATGCGCGCCGCCCGTCGAGCCCACGCCCGCCGCGCCGCGGGCGCGGCCGGGAAGCGACGTGAACGCCACCTTGCCGCGCACGGCCGAGCCGGGCGCCTCGAACAGCTCCATCGCGTAGGGCCAGTTGCGCAGGAAGATCGCATGGCCGTCGCCGAAGGCGCGTCGCGTGAGCTCCTCGTCGGCGGCGGTCGTCCAGGCCGGGCTCACGTTCGTCTCGATCAGCCCGCGCAGGAAGCGCAGCGCGTCGGCGGCGCGCGCGGGCTCTGGAAGGATCGTACCGTCCTCCCCGAGGAGCCGGGTGCCGTTGGCCCAGAAGGCCTCGAGGACGTTCACGACGAGCCCTTCGTACTGCTTGCCCTGCCAGAGATAGCCCTCGAGCGCTGGATCGCGCTCCGCGGCG
>QHSM01000490.1 GCA_003221595.1 Candidatus Rokuibacteriota bacterium
GCGACCAGCGTTGATCTCCGTGATACACGGCACACCGTCGCCGTTTTCTCTGATGTCGAGGTTGAACGTTCCGGTCGCGCTGCGGTCGAGGGCACGGATGGCCTGGCCGCATACGCGCGCCACTTCTGGCTCGGCCACGGTTTTCGCGAGATGGGATACCGAGGAGATCCCGCTGGGATTGCCGCCGCCGGTGAAGTACGACAGGCGCTGGCAGGTCTTGAGCAGGATGAGCGCGCCCCGGTCCCAGAGGGACAGGCAGGAGAAGTCCCGCCCGGGGAGGTATTCGGAGAGCGTGAAGGCCGTCGGCGGGACATTTCGCATGTCCCGCCAGTACTCGATCCAGCTCCGAGCCTGGGCCGGCGATCTCACGGGGAGCGCGGCCAGCGCGCCGCTCCCCACACGGGCCCGGCACCAGACGAGCGAGCGCCGCGGCAGCCGGGCGAAGGTCTTCGCGATCGTGGCGAGGCTGGTCACCGGATAGGTCAGCGGGGCCGGCACGCCGCGCTCCCGCAGGAAGATGTTGAGTCGGTACTTGTCCTGACACAGCTCGATGACGGACGTCCGCGGAAGAAAGAGCCGACACGGAATCTTGGCTCGCCGGCGGGCGAAGGCACGAACCTCCGCGTCGCTGGTCGGGATGAGCAGGTCGATCCGCTCCTTCTTGATGACGCGGGAGAGAGCCCGGAAGAACTCGGGGTGGTCGAGGGCTGGCATCAGGTAGTTCCGGTCCGCGTCCGATTTCTTGAGGACGAATCGATCGCCATGACAGCCGATGATGGTCGGGGAGCGAGCGTCTGCCCTGAGGCTCCGGATCAGATTGCTGGCCGCGGTCGTCCCGGCTCCGGTGAGAAGCAGGCGCCGCTTCACCGGCGCCGCACCCTCACGGCGATCCGCCGCCTGGCGAAGGCGCGTCGAATGATCGGGCCGTAGAGACCGCGGTTGAGCTGCAGGTCGGCGGTGACCATGTGAGAGGCCACCTTCGAGAAGGTTACGCCGGAGTGGCGCGCCTTCCGCCACGCCAGCGCGAGGATTCGCGCAAAGTCGGCGGTCGCGTCGCGCAGGGCTTCATCGAAGCCGTCAGGGTTCGCCCGGTATCGCTTGGCGAATTCCCGACGGATGCCGGGGTGGCCCCGGGCGGTGGCGGCGGTCGAGCGCTTCGCCAGCTCCGGCAGGATGAGCTCGCGCTGGACGAGCCGTGCCTCGTAGATTTCGATCAGGATGTCGAAGGCGGCGCCGAGCAGAGGCTTGGCGTAGCCGAACTTGTCGATCTTCCGGCGCAGGAGGCCCCTGACCGAACGCATCGTCTTGTTCTGGAGCAACAGCCGGCCGGCGTGTCGTCCAGCACGCCCGAGCCGATATTCGCCGATCCTCGACAGGATGTTCACGGAGAAGAGCTTTCCACGCGTCTCCTCGAGCACGGCGGTGCGAACACGGTCGAGGTGAAGAATGGATACGAGGGAAATCAGATCGGCGCCGGCTTCGTCGTGCGACCGCCGCTCGAATTCGAGCGGGCCTTTGCGCGCCGTGCCGATCACACGCCTGAGAATCAGGTGACCGACCTCGTGCGCCACGATGTCGAAGTTTTCGCAGTTGGGCTGCCGTGGGTCGCGGCCGCCGAAGCCGAACTCGAAGAATCCCTCACCCGACCAGGCGTTGTCGCCGACCGCCGTCACGCGCGGGACGATCTCGAGCCGCGTCTGGCGGCCTTTGAGCACGAGCGGCAAGCGCCGGCCGAGGTAGTACTCCCAGATCTCCAGGACGCAGCGCACCGTCGCGTAGACGGCGGCGGCGGAGAATGGCCGAGTTCCCGGCGTGACGTGATCGAATTGACCGCGCGGATCCGAGCGGATGGGAACTTCTCGCGCCTGGCTCTTCGGGGAAGGGGGATGCCAGATGTAGGTCCCGTCCGTGTCGCGATACGGCACCTTGCGAAGCGCGTCGATGACGTACATCCGTCCGTCCTGGGGCCCGGGCCCGATGGCGCCCGGTCGTGAATTCAGACGGACGATACGAGGTAATTCGAATCTCGGGACGACTCGCGACTGCGGGTAGATCAGGAACCGGGGGCCACGCTCACTGAACGCGAACCGCGGCGGGACGGCTGCCCGTACCACGCCCGGGATGTTAGATCATTCGCGGACAGTGTGCCAGCAGTCGACGCGACTCGGGGCGCCGGGCGCGCGCTATCAGGCCGCGCGCCCCAGCTGCACCTCGGCGTGCCCGGGCCTGACGACGAGCTCGTAGTCCACCGGCATGCGCGCGGCGACGTCCCGCCACACGGTCTCGGCCAGGTCTTCGTGTCCGGCCGGCGTCCAGAGGACGACGCGACCAGGATGCCAGAGCGTCTTCGGGACGACCTCGACCGTGAGCAAGGACTCACCGTGGAGCCGTCGATTGATGGCGCTGTGGATGTCGGCGCGCAGGATATCGGCCCGGTCGCGACGCCGGTCGGCGCGGATTCGCCAGGCCAGCGGCGACACGACCAGGGCGAGCAGCAGGATGGTCGGCAGCAGCATCGTCAACATGCTCATCGCCTCCGGCCATTGCGACGCCCGATCGGCCCTCGGGGATTCTGAATCGCCGGCGATGCCCGGCGGATCTAAATCGGACGGGGAGGCTTGCGCGCTTGGCGGTATCCTTGGTGACGAGGCCTGCCCAGGCATGGCGGCAACGACCGGCGATCCGCTCGTAGCACTGGCGACACACGCCCTCGGCTTCGTCAGGGACGGCGCCGTCGTCGGGCTCGGCTCGGGCCGGGCCGCCGGCGCGTTCGTGCGCGCCCTTGCCGCCCGCGTGCATGACGGCTTCCGGGTCCGAGGCGTCGCGACGTCGGAAGAA
>QHSM01000491.1 GCA_003221595.1 Candidatus Rokuibacteriota bacterium
GGAGCAGGTGCCCGCAGCGGCAAACGCAGCCAACGGAGGCTGCGGGGCTCCCGATCGCCAGATGGAAATCCGGGACCGACCTCGTGACGAGCGAGCCCATCCCGACCATCGCAAAGCGGCCGATGACCAGATCGTTGCCGATGACGCTGCCAGCTCCGATGGTGGCGCCCGCCCGCACCAGCGTGGGTAGGGTGTGCTCGTCGGGCTCCGACGGCCTCAGCTGCTTCAGGTCCGGCGTGGTGGCCCGCGGGAAGCGATCGTTGGTGAAGATCGTGCCGGCGCTGATCATGACGCCGTCCTCGATCGTCACCGCCGTGCACACGTACACGAAGGCATTGATCTTGACTCGGTCGCCGATGTGCACGTTGTAGGCGATGTAGGTCTTCTCGCCGACGACGCATTGCGCACCGATCCGGGTGGAGTGCCGGATATGGACGTGGTCCCATACCGACGTGCCGGCGCCGATCTGTACGCCGTCCTCGATGATGGCGGTCGGGTGGATGCGAGCGCTCATCGCGCGGCCGCCAGGGTGGCCGGGTGGCCGTTCGTCCGGGCCGCCCTCGGGAATCCACGGCGAACGGCGGTCCAGTGCACCCGGCGCAGGGAGTTGTAGGCCGCTTCGATGGCCTCCACCGAGGCCAGCGCGTCCTCGGCGGTGATCAGGAGCATCTCCTTGCCGAGGATCGCCCGCGCGAAATTGTTGATCTGACTCCGGAACGCCTGCACCTTGTCGTAGCCCTTGCCGAACGCAATCCAGTCACTGCTGGACGACTGCCGGTATTTCGATTCCTTCCAGCCGATCGCGATCGTGCCGCGCGAGCCGTAGATGTTGAGGTAGCTGTCCAGTTCCTTGTTGAGGCTCCAGGACAGATCGATGCTGCCCATCACACCGCTGGCGCTGTGGACGAAGATGCGGACCGTCTCCTCCACGGGCAACGCCTGGACTCGCTTCCCTTCCACCACCTGGACGTGGGCCAATGGTCCCAAAAAGTAGCGCATGAGATCGACGGCATGCGATCCGTTGTCGATGAGAACGCCGCCGCCACTGATGGCGGCGTTGGAGTTCCACCGCGAGGACATGTCGACCCGGGCCGTGAAGGCATTTTCGAAGAGGATGATCTCCCCGAGGATGCCCGACATGACGATGCTCTTGGCGCGGATCACGTCGTCCACATACCGGAACTTCGACCCCATCGTGAGCTTCACGCCGACCCTGGCGGCGATGTCCACCAGTCGGCGTGCGCTCTTGACGTCGATGGTGAAGGGCTTTTCGCAGAGGACGTGGGTCGAACGCCCCAGGAAATACTCGCAGATCTCCGGGTGGGTCACCGGTGGCGTGCACACGATGACGGCGTCGAGCTTCGTCTTCCGGGCCATGGCCTGATACGAGTCATAGCTCTGGCATCCGAGGCCTTCCGCCAGCGCTCGGGCCGCGTCCTCGCGGACGTCGGCGACGCCCACAACCCGGCCGCTCTCACAGTTCTGGAACGCCTGGGCATACGACTGGGCGATGGCTCCCGCCCCCACCAGGCCGAATCGGACCTTTTGATCCATCATGGCTCTCACCTCGTCAGCTGTTCTGCCGCCTCACGGACGGAGTCGGCGATGTAGTCAACGTGCTCGTCGGTGTAGCGCTCGGTCCACGGCAGCACCAGGACCCCCTCGAGCCCGGCGAAGGTCCCGGGGAAGCGGGCGGCGTCGTAGTCGACCGCCTCCGGCCGCGCCAGGGTGAAGGGGTAGCGGCTGGTGCCGAATGTGCGCTGTTTCTGGAAGACCTCGCACATGAACGCCGGCTTCTGGATGTAGCGCGGCGCGGAGGCGATGCCTCGCTCCTTCAGCCGCCGGCCCAGCTCGACCGCCCCGCCCACGACGCACCCGCCGTCGACCTGAAGGCAATACTTCCAGTAGGTGTGGACGCTCCGCGGGCTCACCCGCGGCGTGACGATGCCGCGAAGCCCGCGTAGCCGCTCGGTGAGGCGAGCGGCGGCGGAGATCCGCCTCTCCACCACGCCGTCGAGCTTGGGCAATTGGGCGACGGCCACCGCCCCGTGCAGCTCGCTCATCCGGTAGTTCAGGGCCAGGAAGTAATGGTCCGGCTGCGGGTCGCCGTAGCCCCACGCCTTGTTGATGAAGAGCACCATGCGGCGCGCGAGGGCGTCGTCGTTCGTCGCCACCAGGCCGCCCTCCCCGGTCGTCACGTGCTTGCCCTGCTGCAGGCTGAAGGACGCGACGGCGCCGAGCGTGCCCACCGGGCGGCCGTCGTACCGCGCCCCGAACGCCTGCGCGCAGTCCTCGATGACGGCGATGTCGCGCGCGTGCGCGAGCGCCAGGATCGCGTCCATGTCGCAGGGATTCCCGAACAGATGCGTCACCATGATCGCCCGCGTGCGCGGGCTCAGGCGAGCCTCGATGGTCGCGGCCGTGATGTTGAGAGTATGGGGATCGACGTCGGCGAAGACGGGGATGGCGCCCTGGTAGAGGATTGGCGCCAGCGCCCCCATGTCCGTGATCGGAGAGGTGATGATCTCGTCACCGGGCTCCGGATCGAGCGCGGCGACGGCCGTGTGCACGGCCGCTGTCCCCGAGGCGCACGCCCAGGCGTGCTTGACGCCCAGGAGCTCGGCGAATCGCCGTTCGAGCCGCTTCACGAACGTGCCCTTCGTGCTGGTCAGGGTGCCGCTCCGGATCGCTTCGGCGGCCAGCGCGATCTCCTCGTCGCCGAGCGTTCGGCCCGAGGCCTCCTGGTCCGAGGGCAGCGTGAGCAATGTGGTCTCCGACGGCGTGGCATTCGTCATGGTCTGGTTCTCCCATCGTCACGGCTCGTTTTGTATATGGTTGTGCCGAGGTGAAAGATCTCCTCGAAATAGCGCTTGCTCTGCAGCGCCAAGATTCCCAGGCTGATGAACTGGATCGCGAGCGTCATGCTCATGAGGCCCACCAAGAAGGTGTGGGGCGCCTGCTGATAGGCCGTGGCCACCGCCGCCGAGGCCCGGTCGAAGAACCACGCGTACTCGGGAAACTTCTGGTAGGCGGTGAAGAAATGGACGAGCATCCAGGCATTGACGTAGAGGGAAAAGAGGAGCAGCCCGAGGCCGGGAATGATGAAGAACATGAACGGCTTGAAGAGGAAACCGGAGATGAGAGTGGACAATGTGTGCCGGAGGACCCTCATGCTCGATTTGCGCTTCGGGCCGGCGGCATTCTGCAGCCGCCAATCCAGGTGCGCGGGAACCTCCTCGATCCGACCGCGCAGCAGCATGGTCTTGTAGATCACCTCCGGGTTGATCTCCATGCCCATGGCGCGCAGGTTGATGGTCTTCAGGAATCGGGCGTCATAGACCCGGACCATACCCGTCAGCGTCGACAGC
>QHSM01000492.1 GCA_003221595.1 Candidatus Rokuibacteriota bacterium
CGACGTACCGCTCCCAGGTCAGGTTGGCCGGGTCGCTGAAGCGGCCCGGGTCCTTGAGGACGAGTCGCCGGCGCGCCATCGCCACCCTTCGCTACGCGCCCGGCCCACGCTCCATCGAGTACGGCTGCCAGCGCACGAGCTGGCTCTTCTCGAGAACCGACGGATTCACGCAGCTGCGCGGCCAGCGCCCGTTCAGCACCAGCGCGATCTCCTGACCGACCCGCCGCTTGCGGACCGGGTCGAAGC
The DNA here is from genome assembly GCA_003221595.1 of Candidatus Rokuibacteriota bacterium. Lineage (GTDB taxonomy): Bacteria > Methylomirabilota > Methylomirabilia > Rokubacteriales > CSP1-6 > AR31. The sequence continues at coordinate 247 of QHSM01000492.1, forward strand.
GCGCCGAGGCCGACGCCACGTGCGGCGTGAGGATGACGTTCTCCATCTTGAGCAGGGGATTGTTCGGGTCCGGGGGCTCCTGCTCGAGCACGTCCAGGCCGGCGGCGGCGATCCAGCCTTCCTTGAGCGCCTTGATGAGCGCCGGCTCGTCGGTCGTCGGCCCGCGACCGGTGCTGACGTAGATCGCCTCCGGCTTCATCAGCCGGAAGTGGTGCTCCTTCAGCATGCGATGGGCCTCCGGGGTGGCCGGGGCGTGCATCGAGACGATGTCCGAGCGCTGCAACAGCTCGGTCAGGTTCACGGGCTCGACGCCGTACTGGCTCACCACCAGCTCCTCGACGAACGGATCGTAGGCGAGGATGTGCACGCCGAACGCGCGCGCCCGCACCGCCACGGCCCGCGCGACGTGACCGAAGGCGATCAGGCCCAGGGTCTGGCCCATGAGTCGGGGGAACTGCGACAGGAGCGGCCGGCCCTCGGCCCAGCGGTTCTCGCGGACGAGCCGGTCCATCGTGGTGACCCGGCGGTAGGTGGCCAGGATCAGCATCATCGCGTGGTCGGCGACTTCCTCGATGAAGGTGTCGGGGACGTTCGTCACCGGAATCCCGCGGGCGGTCGCGGCGGCGACGTCGACCGAATCGACGCCGACGCTGCCGAGCGCGATCACCTTGCACCGCGGGAGCCCGTCGATGATCGTCTTGGTGACGCGACGGCCCTTGGCGTAGAGCGCGTCGGCGTCGCGTCCTTCCTTGGCGAAGTCCTCGTCGGTCTTCGCCGCGATCTCCACGATCTCCGCGTCGATCGGGGCGAGGGCTTCCATCTCAAGCTTGTAGCCTGCGCCCGGAACCGCGAAGCTCGCGCCACTGGGTGTGATGATCTTGAACTTGGCCACGCTCGTCCTCCTTGTGTCTCGCTCACCGCCCGTACGGCTGCCGCATTGTCGCACAGGATTCTTCGCTGCACACGGGGCGGCGGCGAGCGCGCGCCGAGGGCCGCCTAACTTGCACCTTTTCCGGCTTTTGCCCTAGTATTCGCTCCAGCAGTCTGGACCCACATTCGCGATTCGAACCCTCCGGGGAGGGACTCTCGCATGATGAAGCGAATCGTCGCCGTCGCGGTCGCCGCGCTCGCCACGACCACCGCCCTGGCGCACGCCCAGGAGGTGAAAGTCGGCGTCAACCTGCCGTACACGGGCATCGGCGCCGAGTTCGCGCAGCTGGTGGACCGCGGCATGGAGCTCTATCTGAAGCTCAACGCCGACAAGGTGAAGCCGTACAAGATCACGCTGATCAAGCGCGACGTGAAGGACCCGAGCGGCGCCAATGCCAAGATCGCCGTCCAGGAGCTCCTGACCCAGGACAACGTCGACATCCTCGCCGGCTGGATCTACTCACCGAACGCGATCGCGTCCGCTCCGATCGTGACCGCGGGCAAGAAGCTCGCCGTCATCATGAACGCCGGTACGGCGCACATCACGAACATGTCGCCCTACTACGTCCGCACCTCGTTCAGCATGTGGCACGCCGGCTACGCCCTCGGCGAGGCGGCGGCCAAGCTCCTGAACGCCAAGACGGCCGTCGTCGGCTACACGGACTTTCCGCCCGGCAAGGACAGCCTCGCCGCGTTCAAGCGGAGCTTCGAGGCGGCCGGCGGCAAGGTGGTCGACGAGATCCCGATGGGCGGCGCCGCCGCCGTCCCCGACTTCACGCCGTTCTTCCAGCGCGCGAAGGACAAGAAGCCGGACGTGTTCTTCGTCTTCGTCCCGGCCGGCGATCACGCCGCCGCCGTGGTCAAGACCTACGCGGCGCTCGGCATGCGCGAGGCCGGCATCAAGCTGATCGGTCCGGGCGACATCACGCAGGACACGAAGCTCCAGGCCATGGGCGCGGCGGCGGTCGGCCTCATCACGATGCACCACTACACCGCCGATCTCGACAATCCGGAGAACAAGCGCTTCGTCGAGGCGTGGAAGAAGGAGTACGGCGCGAGCACGACGCCCGACTTCATGGCGGTCGGCGGCTACGATGGGATGGCGGCGATCGTCCACGTCGTCCACGCGCTGAAAGGAAGGATCGATTCCGAGAAAGCACTCGAAGCGCTGAAGGGATGGAAGTTCGCCAGTCCTCGTGGCCCGATTTCGATCGATCCGGTCACCCGCGATATTGTGATGAACGAGTACCTGTCCGAGGCGGTGATGAAGGACGGCCGGGTCTACCAGAAGGTCATCGGCACGATCGCCGGGGTCAAGGACGCCTGCAAGGAGCAGAAGATCGGGCCGTGCGCTGCTAAGTAACTTGGGGGGCTCCGGGCGCCCCCGATGTCCCTGGACGGCATCAGTGTCGACCTGCGAGCCGGGTGCTCTGACTGAAGTTGGGGGGTCCTCGAAGGGCCCCCCAAGCCCCCCCAGTCGGCCCACGTGATCTTCGGCGTCGACGTCGCCAGCATGCTCCTGGGCGGCGTGGCTGCCGGCATGGTCCTGTTCATCGTCTCGGTCGGCCTGTCGGTCACGATGGGCCTGATGGGCTTCGTCAACCTCGCGCACGGCGGCTTCGCCATGCTCGGCGGCTACGTGATCGCCGGGGCGATGAAACATTGGGGTCTCGGGTTCGTGCCGGCCCTGATCGTCGGCTTCGCCGTCACCGCCGTCGCGAGCGCCGTGCTGGAGCGGCTCCTCTACGCGCGGCTCTACCGGGCGGCTGAGCTCGACCAGGTGCTGTTCACCATCGGCCTCGTCTTCATGATGATCGCGTCGGTCACGCTCCTGGTCGGGCCCGAGAACCAGCCGCTGCGCCTCCCCGCGAT
>QHSM01000493.1 GCA_003221595.1 Candidatus Rokuibacteriota bacterium
GGGCCAGCCAGGTGCGGGCGTATCTGTCAGACTCTGGACCGCACTGGTTCCACGGAGCGCACTCGTTCCGCTCGGCGAGAGAGGACGGCTCTCAGCCGGCGCCGCGCGGCGCAGCACGTGCAGCCCGAGCAGCGGGACGTAATCAGACCGGGGCCGCCCGGCTTGGTCCTCACCGGAAGTCGGGCGGGCGACGAGAACAGAGCTCAGGAGAGCGAGAAGCCAGAACCACCTCGAGAGCCCCAACGGATGCCTCACGGACGCTCCTTTCGGACCGACCTGCGCGTCGCAGGATAGGGCCTTCCCCTGACCGGCGGCAGTCCGGTAAAGCCCTGCATCGCTCCAAGAATTACCCGGAGGCACCGCCGAGATAGGACGCGAACCACTTGAGGATGTGGCGGAATCGCTCGAGGCGATGGCGCGGCCGGCCGGACCGCGACATCTCGTGGTTCTCTCCGGGAAACCGCACGAAGCGCACCTCGCGCCGGAGCTTCTTGAGGGCGACGAAGAGCTGCTCGGCCTGCTCGATCGGGCAGCGCAGATCGTCCTCGGAGTGCAGGATGAGGAGCGGGGTCACGATGTTCTTGGCGTACGTGAGGGGCGAGCGCTCGATGTAGCGCGCCATGTCCTCCCACGGCATCGCTCCGCCGAGCTCGACCACGTTGAAGCTCGAGCCGATGTCGCTGGTGCCGAACATCGTGTACTGGCAGTTCACCGCGCGCTCCGAGCAGGCGGCCTTGAAGCGATCGGTGTGGCCCACGGTCCAGCTCGTCAGGAATCCGCCGTAGCTCCCGCCCAGGACGCCGAGCCGGTCCGGATCGATGAACGGGTAGCGCCGCAGGGCCTCGTCGAGCACGGCCATGACGTCTGCGTAGTCGCCGCCGCCCCAGTCGCCGACCACGGCCTGGGCGAACGCCTCGCCGTACCCCTGGCTGCCTCGCGGGTTCGCGAAGATCACGGCGTAACCCGCGCCCGCGTACACCTGGAACTCGTCGAAGAAGCCGTTGCCGTACTGGGCGTGAGGTCCGCCGTGGATGCTGAGGAGCGCCGGATAGCGCCGGTCCGGAACGAAGCCGGCCGGGCGCATGACCCAGCCGTCGATCTCGAGTCCCGCGCGCGTGAGCTGGAATCGCTCGGGCGAGGCGAGCGCCGTCGTCGCCTTCCACGCCCGGTTCAGCCCCGTGAGCTGCCGCTCCCCGCTTCCGTCGGCGCCGCACACGAAGACCTCCGACGGCGCCGTGGCCGAGCTCGCCGCGAAGGCCAGCAACCGGCCGTCGGCGGAGGCGGAGAAGCCGTTCAGCACCCGCTCGCCGCCGACAATTCGCGTCGGCGCCTCGCCGCTCCGCGTCGCGACGCGCCAGAGCCCGAGGTCGCCCCGGTCCTCGGTCGCCACGATCACCGAGCGGCCGTCGGGCGACCAGAGCGGGGGCACGTGCAGGGCGGCGCAGGAGCGGTCGAGCGCCGATGTGAGGCAGACCGCGTCGCCGCCGATCGCCGGGATCGCGAACGTCTGGATGTTGCGGCCGAAGGCGTTGCGGCCGGGGCGTGCGAGATAGGCGATGGTGCCGCCGTCCGGGGAGAACGCGGGCAGCAAGATGGGCCCGGGCGTCGCGGTGATCTTCTGGGGCGTGCCGCCCACGGGGGGAACCCGCCAGAGGTCGCTCGCGTCGTCCTCGTCGCGCTCGGCATGCCGCGCGGAGACGAAGACGATCGACCGGCCGTCCGGCGCCCACACCGGGTCCGCGTCGATGAAGTCGCCGTCGGTCACCTGCCGGGGCGGGGCGCCGTCGAGCGCGACCACGAACACATGGGGGCGCCGGTCGTAGACGAATCCCTCGCCGTTGAAGCGGTACTTGAGCGACGTGATGACCCGGGCCGGCCGCGACTTCCGCCGCTCCTCTTCGCTCTCCGGCTCACGCTGGCCCCCGACGGGCGACACGAAGGCCAGCCGTGCGCCGTCGGGCGACCACACCACGCTTCCCACGCCGTTCTCGAGCGAAGTCAGCCTGGTCGGCTCGCCGCCGTCGGCCGGCATCACGTAGAGCTGGAGCTTTTCCTTCGGGGCCCGCTCGGACAGGAAGGCGAGCCGCGCGCCGTCGGACGACCACCGGGGCTCGATGTCGCGCCGCGGGCCGGTGGTGAAGCGACGGGGCTCGCCGCCGGCCACGTCGACGAGCCAGATGTTCGACAGGTACTCGTCGCGCTCCTCGGAGAGCGACGTGACGACGAACGCGATCCGCCGGCCGTCGGGCGAGATCTGCGCGTCGGTCACGAACGCGATGCGCGTGAGGTCCTGCGGCACCATGCCGCGGCGGCCGTCGCTCATGCGCCGATCGACGCGTGGCGCTCGGCCAGGCGTGCCTCGAGCCCTCGCGCGTCAGCGACCGCGCCGAGTCCCTCGATCTCGGCGATCGCTGCCGCGACGTGCCGTGCGATGCGCCGTCCCTCGGTCGCGGGCCAGCCCAGCAGGGCCAGGCTCTTCTCGATCTGGATCGTGTGCTCCACGAGGTGGGCGGCGAAGCGATGCAGTCGAAAGCGCACGTCGACGTCGAGGCCCACCCAGACGGTCGGCCGGCTCATCGCCGGGCTCCCTATGTCTCCGAGCCACTGATTGGTGTCCGCTCGCGCCGCGCCGATGCGGGCGAGGATCGTGCCGACCTCGCCCTCGAGGTCCTTCGCCGTCACGGTCGGCTGGCGGTCGTCGGGAATACGCACCGGCTCGGAATCCTTCCGGTCGAGCGCATAGCGCGTCTGGACGGCGTAACGGCGCTCGACCAGCAGGATGTGGCGGAGCGTCTCCCGGAGCGACCACTCGCCCGCTCGCGGGACGCGGTCGAGCAGATCGGCGGGCAGGCCGGTGAGCAAGCCGCGGAGGTCGCCGAAGGCGCGCTGAGCCAGAGCCAGGATGCGACGCGATTCCGGATAGCGGGCGGACGACAGGCGGGCATACGTCTCCTGCGCGTCCTCCAGCGTTCGATAGAGGGCGAAGCGGACGTCCATCGCCGTGTCGCGCCACGACCACGGCCGCGACAGCGCCTCCTCGTCGAGCGCGGCGAAGCCGCGCAGCGCCATGTCGAAATCACTCATCGCGTCGCCTCCCGGCCCTCCGCTCCGCGATGCTGCGCCGGCCCCGACGCGGAGTCAAGACGCGCCCATTCCCCTGGACTTCGTCTCGGGGTACGCTGGCGGGGCTCGACGAGCCGATCATGTCGCGGGCACCGCGGACAGGAGACTGAGATGGTACGGATCATCG
>QHSM01000468.1 GCA_003221595.1 Candidatus Rokuibacteriota bacterium
GACGACGTGATGAACCGGCAGCGCGAAGTCATCTACGGGATGCGGCGCCAGATTCTCGAGGGCGAGAATCAGGCCGAGACCATCGCCGAGTGGATCGAGGAGCTCACGGAGGTGACCCTCGACGCCTACGCCGCCCGCGGCGCCCATCCCGAGGACTGGGACCTCGCCGGCCTCACCGAGGCGCTCCACCGGCAATTCGATACGAAGGTCGCGTCGGCGCAGTACGACGAGGTGGTCTCCCGCGACGCGCTCGACGAGCTGGTGCACGGCGCCGTCAAGGCCCGCTTCGTCGAACGGGAGGGCGAGCTCGGCCCCGACCTCCTCCAGGCGCTCGAGCGTCACGAGATGCTCATCGTGCTCGACACGCAGTGGAAGGACCATCTGCTGTCGATCGACCACCTCAAGGAAGGCATCGGCCTGCGCGGCTACGGTCAGCGCGATCCCCTGACCGAGTACAAGAAAGAGGCGTTCGACCTGTTCGAGGACATGTTCGAGCGCGTCAAGGCCGCGGTGATCGAGCGGCTCTTCAAGGTGCAGATCGTGCGCGACGCGCCGATGGAGCTGCCGGCGATGACCGCCTGGGCCGACGCGCGCGAAGGTCGCGGCGCCCTGGCTGGCGAGCCGCCGCGGGCGGCCGCGCCGGCACCCCGAGCCGCCGCGGCGCCGCGCACCCCGACCGGGGAGAAGATCGGCCGCAACGACCCTTGCTTCTGCGGCTCCGGTAAGAAATACAAGAAGTGCCACTACCTCAAGGCCTGAAAAAGGGCGATATTTAGGGCTCTTCCCGGCCTGGACCCCCACGGCTGGTGCTTTTTTCTTTGGTCGTTACGCAGTGCCTGTGCTAGAAAATTCCATGCGCCTCGAGTCCGTCACGCTGCACGGCTTCAAGTCGTTCGCCGAGAAGAGCGTCCTGAGGGTCATGCCCGGGATCACCGCGATCGTGGGCCCCAACGGCTGCGGCAAGAGCAACATCTCGGAGTCGGTGCGCTGGGCGCTCGGCGAGCAGAGCGCGAAGTCGCTCCGGGGCGGCCGGATGGAAGACCTGATCTTCCACGGCTCCGCGTCGCGCAAGCCGGTCGGCCTCGCGGAAGTCGAGCTCACCTTCAGTAACGACGGCGTGCTCTCGGTGCCCTGGACCGAGGTGTCGGTGAGCCGGCGGCTCTACCGGACGGGCGAGAGCGAGTACTTCCTCAACAAGAATCTCTCCCGCCTGCGCGACATCCTCGACCTCTTCGCGGGCACCGGTGCCAATCCCCGGGCGTACTCGGTGATGGACCAGGACAAGCTGAACCACGTCCTGACGGCGAAGCCGCACGAGCGCCGCGTGTTCATCGAGGAAGCCGCCGGGATCGCGCGCTACAAGCAGCAGCGCAACGAGACGCAGGGCAAGCTCGACGCCGCCCGCCAGAACCTCGTGCGCGTGCGCGACGTGATGGACGAAGTGCGCCGTCAGCTCTCGTCGCTCGAGCGCCAGGCGAAGAAGGCGCAGCAGTACAAGGCGCTGCAGACCGAGAAGCGCGACCTCGCCCTGGCCCTCGTCGCCGCGGACTACGCCGGGTTCACCGCCGAAAGCGCGCGCCTGAGCGCCGAGCTGACGCGGCTGCGTGACGAGGAGCAGGGGCTCCGCACGCGGATCACCTCGCTGGCTGCCCGGGAGGCGCAGGCCCGGGAGACCATGCAGGCGAGCGAGCATCGCCTCTCCGATCTTCGACAGGCGGTGTCGAAGGTGCAGGGCGAGCTGGAGAGGCTCCTGGAGCGCCGCGAGCAGATGGGCGTGCAGATCCAGGAGCTCGGCGAGGAGGGCGTGCGTCTCGCCGAAGAGGTGCGGGCGAGCACCGAGCGCCTCGCGTCGATCGTGAAGGAGCGCGAGGACGTACGCCTGGCGCTCCGCGACGTGGAGCAGCTCGCGACCGACCGCGCGCGCGCGGCCGCCGAGTTCGAGGCCGCCGTCGAGCGCCAGCGCGGCGCTCTCAGCCTGGAGCGCGACCATGCCGAGGCGCTGCGTCTCGAGCAGATCCGGCTCGCGGCCGAGCGCGTCGACCTCATGCGGAGCGCCGGCGAGCTGAGGGAGCGCGAGGCCCAGCTGGCGCGCCGCGCCGAGCGGCTCGAAGGCGAGCTCGCGCAGGCCCGCGCGGAGGCGGATCGTCTCCTGGCAGAGCGGGCCGTACTGACCGTCGCGCGCAACCGTGCCGCCGCCGAGTTCAGCTCCCTGGACGAGGAGCGCCGCCGGCTCGACGCCCAGGAAGCCGACGAGGCCCGCCGGCTGACCGAGGCCGAATCGCGGCTCGCCGACGCGCGCGTCGAGCTGGCGGCGCGGCGGTCCAGCTTCGAGGCGCTGTCCGAGCTGGAGCGCGCCCGCGAGGGCTATGGCGCCGGGGTCCGCGCGGTGTTCGCCGACGACCGGATCGCCGCGCTGGCGGGAGTGGTCGGGACCGTGGCGGACCTGCTCGAAGTTCCCCGCGGGATGGAGCGCGCCATCGAGGCGGTGCTGGGCGAGCGCCTGCAGTGGGTCGTGGTCGAGCGCTTCGAGCACGCGCGAGCTGCCGTCGCGTACCTGCGCGAGCACGGGCTCGGGTCGGCGACCTTCCTTCCGCTCGAGCACCTGCCCGCGGCGGGCGGAGCCGGAGCGGACGACAACGGCGCGCGCTGGGTGAGCCGGAGCGTCGGCGCGAGCGCGCCGAGCCTGGTCCACCACCTTCTCGGGCAGGTGGCGATCGTCGATCACCTCGACGAGGCCGAGGCGCTGTGGCGCCGGAACGGCGTCGTGGCCACGTACGTCACCTCGGACGGAGAGGTCCTCGGCCCCACCGGCCGCCTCCATGGCGGCGGGACGGGAGAGGCGAGCGGCACCGAGCACTCGCTGCTGGCGCGCAAGCGCCAGCTGCGCGACCTCGACCTGGATGTGCAGCGGCTCTCGGCCACCGTGGATGCGGAGCAAGCCGAGGTCACCGCGCTCGCGGCGTCGGTGGCGCTACGCCGCGAGCAGATCGTGGAGCTCCGGAAGTCGGTGCAGGCCCGCCTCTCTGATCGGCTGGCCGGCGAGAAAGATCTCGAGCGCGTCGCCCAGGAGCACGAACGGATCCAGCGCCACCTGGAGACGATCTCGTCGGAATCGCGTCAGGTCGCGCGCGAAGTCGAGGAGACGGGCGACACGCTCGGGCGGCTCACCCAGCGGATCGCGGTCGCGCGCGACGCCGAGGGAGCGATCGACGCCGCCGCCGCGCGAGTGCGCGAGGCGATCGAGGGCGCGCAGGCCGACGAGGCGGCCCTCGGCGCCGAGCTGACGGCGTGCCGTGTCGATCTCGCGTCCGCGACCGAGCGGGTCGACGCGCTCGGCCGGGAGCTGTCACGGCTCGACGAGATGGAGCGCGACCTGTCGGCGCGCGTCGCGCAGGCGGGGCAGCGTCAGACGCAGCTCGCGGAGCGGCGGACGTGGCTCGCCGACGAGCGGGAGCGCACGGACGTCGCGGCGCGCGAGGTCGCGCTCGAGCGCGATCGCACCGACACGGCGGCCCGGCAGGCAACCGAGGAGCACGACGGCCTGGCCGCCGAGCTTCGCTCGGTCGAGCACGACTCACGGGCCGCCGAGAGCGAGCTCGCGCGACTCGTCGCCTCCACCCACGAGATCGACATTCGCTCGACCGAGTGCCGGGTGCGGCGCGAGGAGCTGGGGCAGGAGGCGTGGCGCGTGTACGGTGTCGAGGCGCCGGCGCTCCTCGCGTGTCACGACCCGGCGCGGGATCTCGGCGCGGCGCGAGCCCGCGTGGCCGAGCTCGACGAGCGCCTGAGCGCGATCGGCCCGGTCAACCTGGTGGCCGACGACGAGTATCGCGAGCTCGACGAGCGGCTGACGTTCCTTCGAGCTCAGCACGACGATCTCTCGGCGTCGATCAAGGACCTCGACAAGGCGCTTCGCGGCATGACGCGCACGGCGCAGGACCGCTTCGTCCAGGCGTTCGAGGAGATCAACGGCCATTTCGGCCGACTCTTCGAGCGGCTCTTCGAGGGAGGCCGTGCCGAGCTGAAGCTGGTCGAGGCCGAACCGGGCGGAGACCCGCTCGACACCGGGGTCGAGCTCATGGCGCAGCCGCGCGGCAAGCGCCTCCAGGCCGTCACGCTGCTTTCGGGGGGAGAGCGGGCCCTCACCGGTCTGGCGCTCCTCTTCGCCATCTTCTACTTCCGACCGAGCCCCTTCTGCGTGCTGGACGAGGTGGACGCCCCGCTGGACGATGCCAACATTCACCGCTTCCTGCGCGTGCTCCGGGAGCTGACGGGGCAGACACAATTCCTGGTGATCACTCACAACCGGAAGACTATGGAGGCCGCCGACGTCCTCTATGGCGTGACGATGGAGGAGCCCGGCCTCTCGACCCTGGTCTCGGTCAACCTGGCTACGCGAGCGGCAAGGGGTCTCGATCGATGAGATTGCCCGGTCGACTCGCGTCCTGCATCACTACCTGGAGGCGCTGGAGAGCGACGATCTAGCCTCGCTTCCCGCCCCTGTCTTCGCCAAGGGATTCATCCGCGCTTATTGCCAGGCCCTCGGTGTGCCGGCCGACGAGGCGATTGCCCTCTACGACCAGCGGGCGGGCCATGTCCGCGAACGGGTGACGATCGCTCCGGCCCCAGCGCCGCCACCGCCGCCCTCATTGCTTCCGCCTCCGACGCCCGTTCACCGGGCGCAGGTCGCAGCAGCCGAGCGCCGCGGCAGTAGGAGCCGGGGAGCGGTGCTCATCAGCTTCGTGCTCCTCGTGGTCCTGGGCGCTGCCCTGTTCGCCGTCACGATGGCGCTTCAGTCCGGGTATGACGAGGGGGACGGCACGGCCGCGACCCAGGTGGCCGCCACACCGGCGCCGGAACCGGCCCAGCCCCCGGTGCCAGAGCCGGCGACGGTCGAGCCCGCTCAGGCGCCCGTCGCCGCCCAGCCCCCGAAGCCGCAGCCCCCGCCGGCGCCGCCCAGCGTCTCGCCGACTGTGAGCGCGGCGGCCGTCTCGCCGCCGACGCCGGCCTCGGTCGCCCCGGCGCCTGTCTCGGCCTCCGGACCGATCGTGTCGCCCTATCGTCTCGTCGCGCGAACGACCGAGACGACCTGGATACGTGTTCGCACCGAGGACGGGCGAACCACCGAGGAGACGATCGCGCCCAACGAGGTTCGGGAGTGGGTGTCCAACGGTCCCTTCGTCCTCACGATCGGCAACGCCGGAGGCATCAGCCTCGAGCTCAACGGCCGACCCGTCCCACGGCTCGGCGCGAGCGGAGCGGTCATCACCCGGTTGGTTCTGCCCCCGGACATCCAGTGAAGTTCTTCGCCGGGCTGGGCGAGCGCCTGCGCGAGGGACTCAGGCGCTCGCAGGAGTTCCTCGCCGGCGGCCTCGGCTCCGTGCTCGACACCGATCGACCCGTCGACGATGCCCTGCTCGAAGAGCTGGAAGAGCTTCTGATCGCCGCCGACCTGGGAGCGCCGCTTGCGGCCGACTTCGTGAATCGCGCGCGCGAAGAGGTCATGTTCGGGACGGTGACCCGCGCCGCTCAGCTCCGGCCGCTCTTTCGTCGCTTCCTGGTCGACACGCTGGCGCCGGCCAGCCAGACGCTGAACCTGGATCACCAGCCCGCGGTCGTTCTGCTGCTCGGCGTGAACGGAGCGGGCAAGACGACGACCGCCGCGAAGCTCGCGTCGTCCCTCAAGGGGTCGGGCAAGCGTGTGCTGCTGGCCGCGGCCGACACGTTCCGCGCCGCGGCGATCGAGCAGCTGGAGCTCTGGGGTGAGCGCATCGGAGTCGAGGTCATCCGCCAGACGGCGGGCTCCGACCCTGCCGCCGTCGTCTTCGACGCGGTCAAGGCCGCCACGGCGCGCGCGCTCGACGTGCTGATCGTCGACACCGCCGGTCGCCTGCACACCAAGACCAACCTGATGGACGAGCTCGCGAAGCTCCGGCGCGTCGTGGAGCGCCAGCTCCCAGGCGCTCCACACGAGACCCTGATGGTCCTCGACGCCCCGACCGGTCAGAACGGGTTTGCGCAGGCCCGCATGTTCCACGAGGCGATCGGTCTTACCGGCGTGTGCCTGACCAAGCTCGACGGGACCGCGAAGGGCGGGATCGTCGTCCGCATCGTCCGCGAGCTCAAGGTCCCGGTGAAGCTGATTGGCCTCGGCGAGCGCGTCGAGGATCTCCAGCCGTTCGATCCGCAGGCTTTCGTGGACGCGCTGGTGGCCGAGCCTTGACGGCCGCGCAGTCGCCGGAGCGCTTCATGCGGCGGGCGATCGAGCTCGCCGAGCGCGGTCGTGGGCTCACGTCGCCGAATCCGATGGTCGGCGCCGTCATCGTCGCGCCCGGCGGGGAGGTCGTCGGCGAGGGATTTCACGCCAGGGCGGGAGCGGCGCACGCCGAGGTCGAGGCCCTGCAGGTGGCCGGCGGGCGGGCCCGGGGCGCGACGGTCTACGTGACTCTCGAGCCCTGCGCCCATCACGGTCGGACTCCTCCGTGCGCTCACGCTCTCGTCGCCGCGGGTGTGGCTCGCGTGGTCGCGGCAGTCGGCGACCCCAACCCGCTCGTGTCGGGCAAGGGCTTCGCCGAGCTCCGCCAGGCGGGTATCGAGGTGGTCACGGGCGTGGGAGTCGCCGAGGCGGAGCGCCAGAACCGGGTCTTTCTGACCGCCATGCGCGAGCGCCGCCCCCACGTCATCCTGAAGGCCGGCATGACGCTCGACGGCAAGATCGCCGACCTCCACGGCTCCTCGCGGTGGATCACGGGGGCACCGGCCCGGGAGCGCGCTCACCAGCTTCGCAGCGAGGCTGACGCAATCGTCGTGGGGATCGGGACCGTGCTGCGCGACGATCCCGAGCTCACCGTGCGGCTGGGACGGCCCTGGCCCCGCGAGCCGCTTCGGGTCGTGCTCGATACGCGAGCCCGAACTCCGCGCACGGCTCGCGTCATCCGGGCGGGGACTCCGAGCCGCGCGCTGATCGTGGTCGGCGGGGACGCGCCCCAGGAGCGCACTCGCGAGCTCGCGGGCGCGGGGGCAACCGTCGTACGATGCCGGACGCGGGACGGACGAGTGGATCTGGGAGCGCTCCTGGACGAGCTCTTCGCCCGGGAGGTTCGGGGAGTGCTGGTGGAAGGCGGGGGAGAGATTCACGCGGCGTTTCTCGACACGAACCTGGTCGACCGCGTGGCGATCTCCGTCGCTCCGCTGCTGGTCGGCGGGCGCGACGCGACACCGGTCGTCGGCGGCGTCGGACGCGAGCTGAAGAACGCGGTGCGGCTCGGCGGCCTGTCCGTGTCAACGCTGGGCGACGACCTCCTGATCGAGGCGGACGTTCTGGGAGCCGCACCCGGAGGCTGATGTTCACCGGGATCGTCGAGGAGCTCGGCGCCGTCCGGGCGATCAAGGTCGGGTCGCGCGTCGCGACGCTCGAGATCGACGCGGCCGTAACGGTCGAGGGCACGGACGTCGGCGGCAGCATCGCGGTGAACGGCGTGTGCCTCACGGTCGTGGACCGGCGCCCCGGCGGATTCACGTTCGAGGTGGGCCCGGAGACCCTCAGCCGGACGGCCCTGGCCCGCCTGGCCGCCGGCGACCCCGTCAATCTGGAGCGACCCCTGCGGTTCGGTGGCGCGCTCGGCGGCCACCTCGTCCTGGGCCACGTCGACGGTGTGGGAACCGTGGACGCCGTAACTCGGGTAGAATCGACGGCGCGGGTGCGGATCACGCTACCGGGCCGCGAGCTCGAGCCGCTGCTGATCCCCCAGGGGTCGGTAGCGGTCGACGGTGTTAGTCTCACCGTGGCCGCGCTGGGTGATTTGAGCTTCGAGGTGATGCTGATCCCGCACACGCTGGCGGTGACGACGCTTGGACGGCTCACGCCGGGGCAGGCGACGAACATCGAGGTGGACGTGATCGGCAAGTATCTCGCGCGCTCGCTGGCCCTGAGGGGGACGACATGACCGCGTTTTCGACCATCGAGGAAGGGATCGAGGAGATCCGGCAGGGACGCCTGCTGCTCGTGGTGGACGACGAGGACCGGGAGAACGAAGGCGACCTCGTCATGGCGGCCGACCGGGTGACACCCGAAGCGGTGAACTTCATGGCCAAGCACGGCCGCGGCCTGATCTGCGTCCCGCTGCTCGGCGAGCGCCTGGACGACCTCAAGATCTCGATGATGGTCTCGGACAACACGGCGCCGATGGGAACCGCGTTCACGGTCACCGTCGACGCGCGGCGGGGTGTGACGACCGGCACCTCCGCTTACGACCGCGCGGTGACGATCCGGACGCTCGTCGACCCGCTGATGCGCGCCGACGACCTGACCCGTCCCGGGCACATCCTGCCGCTCCGCGCGATGCCCGGCGGGGTCCTGCGACGCGCGGGCCACACGGAGGCCGCGATCGACCTCGCCCGCCTGGCCGGCTGCTACCCGGCCGGCGTGATCTGCGAGGTGCTCGACGAGGACGGCAACATGGCCCGGGTGCCGCAGCTCAACGAGCTCGCCCGCACGCACCGCCTCAAGATGATCACGATCCGCGACCTCATCGAGTATCGGATCCACAAGGAAAAGCTGGTCCGGCGAATCGCGACGACCAAGCTCCCGACCGAGTTCGGTGAGTTCAGCGCGATCGCCTACGACACAACGGTCGACAGCCGCGTGCCGCTCGCCCTGGTGATGGGCTCGGTATCCGGCGACGATCCCGTGCTCGTTCGGGTGCATTCCGAGTGCCTGACCGGAGACGTGTTCCACTCGCGCCGGTGCGACTGCGGCCTCCAGCTCGACAAGGCGCTCGCCCGGATCCAGGCCGAGGGACGTGGCGTCTTCGTGTACATGCGGCAGGAGGGGCGGGGGATCGGGCTCCTCAACAAGATGCGCGCCTACGAATTACAAGATATGGGCAAGGACACGGTCGAGGCCAACGCCGCGCTCGGCTTTCACGCCGACCTGCGCGATTACGGCATCGGCGCCCAGATCCTGGTCGACCTCGGGGTCAAGAACTTGAAGCTCTTGACCAACAACCCGAAGAAGATCGTCGGCCTCGAGGGCTACGGTCTGCACATCGCCGAGCGCGTGCCGATCGAGGTTCCGGCGACCGAGACCAACCGGAAATACCTCAGCACCAAGCGCGACAAGCTCGGGCACCTGCTGTCGTCGTTGCCAGACTGAGATGGCCGGTCGCGCCCCGAAGCTCCGCCGGACCGCCCGGAGCGCCGGGCCCCCGAGGTTTGCGATCATCGCGGCCCGCTTCAACGAGCGCATCACACAACGGCTCGTGGCCGGCGCCCTGGGAGCGCTCCGCGCGGCGCGGCTCGCACCGGACGCGATCGAAGTGCACTGGGTGCCCGGGTCCTTCGAGCTTCCGCAGGCCGCGGGCCATCTGGCGGCGACCGGTCGGTTCGCCGGGATCGTGTGCGTGGGTGTGGTCATCCGGGGCCAGACTCCTCACTTCGAGTACATCGCGCGTGAAGCCGCCTCCGGCATCCGGCAGGTCGCGCTGGAGTCCGGCGTGCCGGCGACCTTCGGGGTGATCACCGCCCTGACCGAGGAGCAGGCGTGGGCGCGCGCCGGCGGCGAGGTGGGCAATCGCGGGGAGGAAGCCGCCGAGGCGGCCCTGCAGATGGCCGAATGGGTCCGGAGCATCCAGAATGGCGGGGCGGCCGGGCGGAGTTCGGTCCGTCTATCAAGATCTCCTGCGGCTGAACGGGCGAGTCGGGGCCACGTGCGCCTAGATCAGGCCACCCGCGGTACAAGGCGGCCTCTCGGTCCCCGCTCCAAATGACCCGCGACAAATAATGGGCCGCCGCCGAAAGACCCGCGAGGTCGCGCTCCAGTTCCTGTACCAGCTCGACCTGCACAGCGAGGACGATCCCGGTCGGCACGAGGCCGAGTTCTGGTCGCGCCACCCGGTCGACGAGGAGACTCGCGTGTTCGGCGACGCTCTCGTGCGCGGCACCAAGGCGAACCAGGGGAAGATCGACCAGATCATCGCGCAATCCGCCGAGCACTGGGACCTCGAGCGGATGGCCGTGGTCGACCGCAACATCCTTCGCCTGGCCGTCTACGAGCTTCTGTGGACCGAGGACGTGCCGCCGAAGGTCGCCATCAACGAAGCCATCGAGATCGCCAAGAAGTTCGGGACGAAGGAGTCGAGCCGCTTCATCAACGGCTTGCTCGACCGCATCCACAAAGAACTCCGTCCGACCTCCTGAGCCCTGCGGTGCGGTACGCGGTGCTCTCGGACATTCACGGTAATCTCGAAGCGCTCGAAGCCGTGCTGGCGGACGCGGCGACACGAACCGACACGCTCCTCTGCCTCGGAGACCTCGTCGGCTACGGCGCCGACCCGGTCGCCTGCGTCGAGATGGTCGCCGGGCGCGCCCAGACGATCACGTACGGTAATCATGAGCAGGCGGTGGCCGGGGGCCTCGACCTCGACTGGTTCAATCCCCACGCGCGCGCCGCGGCCGAATGGACGCGTGAGCGACTGGACGAGGATCACCTGAGATACCTGACCGCGCTCCCGCTGATCGCGGAGGTGGGCGATGCCACGCTCGTCCACGCCTCGCCCGATCGTCCGGACGAGTGGGACTATCTCATCAGCGCGGAGGACGGGTTCAACGCGTTCTCGGCGTTCGCCACGCGCCTGTGCTTCGTCGGCCATTCCCATCTGCCCGGCGCCTGGTCGCTGGGCTCCAGCGGACCCGAGCACCTGCCCGGATCGATCGATCTCTCGCTCGAGCGCGGCCGGCGCTACATCGTGAACGTCGGCAGCGTCGGGCAGCCCCGCGACCGGGATCCGCGCGCGGCCTACACGATCTGGGACGCGGACCGCGGGACCGTCTCGACCCGGCGTGTCGTCTACGACGTGAAGACAGCGGCCGCGAAGATCCTCCGCGGAGGGTTGCCCCGCTTTCTCGCCGACCGGCTCGGGGTGGGTTCCTGAGCCTGCGTCAGTCGCTTCCTCGGGCGGCGCTCCTCGCGGTCGCCGCTCTCGGTGTCGCGCTGGCTTTCCCGCGCACCGACTGGGAGGCGCTCGTCTGGGTGGCGCTGGTGCCCCTGCTCGTGACGGCCGTGAGCCGTCCGGTGCGCGCCGCCTTCGGGTGGGGCTGGCTCTACGGAGCGGTTTACTTCCTCGTGCTGCTGCGCTGGCTCGATTTCACGTTCCGTACCTACAGCGACATTCCGTGGCCGCTGACCTGGGGCCCTACGCTCGCGCTCGCAGGCTACTGCGGGCTCTATGTCGGCGCCGTCGCCGGCGCGGTGTCGTGGCTGGCGGGACCCTCGATCGGCCGGGCTCTCGCCGTGTCACCGTTGCTGTGGGTCGGCGCCGAGTGGATCCGCGGCCACCTCTTCGGCGGCTTTCCCTGGGGCCTTCTCGGCTACTCGCAGTACCTGAGTCTGCCCGTCATCCAGATCGCCGAGCTGGGAGGCGTCTACGCAGTCTCGCTGGTGATCGTGGCCGCCAACGCCGCGCTCGCGGGCTGTCTCGTCCTCTCGCGGCGCTCGGCGCTCAACGGCGTTGCGCTCGCGGGTGCGCTGCTCGTCGGGACGGTCGCCTTCGGGGCGTGGCGCCTGAGCGCTCCTGCTCCGACGGGCGAGATCCGGATCGCGATCATGCAGCCCTCGATCGAGCAGCCCCTGAAGTTCGTGCCGGGCCACGCCGCGGAGACGGTGGGGATCTATCTGGCGCTCACGCGAGGCGCCGGCGCCGAGCGCCCCCAGCTGATCGTGTGGCCGGAAACGGCGCTTCCCACTCCGCTGCGGCGCGACCCGGAGTTGGCCAGGACGCTGGAAAGCTTGTCGGCGGCGGTCGACGCGGCCCTTCTGGTCGGCTCGATCGACGTTGAGGGAAAGGCTCCGCCGAAGCTTCGTAACAGCGCGTTTCTCCTCACGGAACGCGGGATCGTCGGCAGGTATGATAAGATTCGCCTCGTTCCGTTCGGGGAGTTCGTGCCGCTGTCGGGATTGATTGGATTCGTGAGGAGCTGGGCCCAGTTCATCGCCGAGCTCGAGCCGGGCTCCCGCGCGAGCGTCTTCTCGGGTCCGCCAGCCCCGTTCGCTGTGGTGATCTGCTACGAAGGGATTTTCCCTGAGCTCGTCCGTGAACTCGTGAGTGGTGGCGCGCGTCTGATCGTGAACATGACGAACGACGCATGGTTTGGTCGTACGGCCGGGCCGTGGCAGCATCTGGCCATGTACCCGTTCCGAGCGGTCGAGCATCGCGTGGCGGTCGTGCGCGCGGCGAACACCGGCGTGTCCGCGTTCATCTTGCCGTCGGGACACATCGGGCGACACACAGCGCTCTTCGAGCGCACGGTGCTCACGGAGCCCGTCCCCCTGCGCGCCGGCGAAACCATCTACTCCCGCTTCGGCGACTGGCTCGCCTACCTGGCGTTCGGCGTGTCGGGCGCGTCGCTGGCCCTGCGCGCCTGGCGGCGAGCCGCGTGATGCTCGGCGACGTCAAGCGCGAGGTTGCCGAGCTCACGACCCGTCTGGGCGGGCTCCGGGGGCATCTTTGACGTCGCCGCGAAGGAGCAGCGGCTCGCTCAGCTCGACACCGAGATGGCGCAGCCTTCGTTCTGGGAGGACAACCGCCGCGCGCAGGAGGTCATCCGCGAGCGGACTGACCTCTCGCGGCTCGTCACGCGGGTGAAGGAGCTCGCCGGTAGGGCCGAGGATCTCAGCGTGATGCTCGAGCTGGCCGAGGAGGCCACCGACGGCAGCCTCGACGCCGAGATCGCCGACGGCATGGCCGGCCTCCGGAAGGACCTCGACGAGTTCGAGCTGAAGATCATGCTCTCGGGGCCCCACGACACCAAGGCCGCGATCGTGTCGATCCATCCCGGAGCGGGCGGCACCGAG
Source organism: Candidatus Rokuibacteriota bacterium (assembly GCA_003221595.1). Lineage (GTDB taxonomy): Bacteria > Methylomirabilota > Methylomirabilia > Rokubacteriales > CSP1-6 > AR31. The sequence continues at coordinate 12,851 of QHSM01000468.1, forward strand.
TCGCAGGACTGGGCGCAGATGCTCCTGCGCATGTACCTGCGCTGGTGTGAGCGCGCCGGCCTGAAGGCCGAGGTCGTCGATCTGCTGCCCGGCGACGAGGCCGGCATCAAGTCCGCGACGATCGAGGTGTCCGGCGAGTACGCGTTCGGCTATCTGCGGGGCGAGACGGGCGTGCACCGGCTGGTGCGGATCTCTCCGTTCGACGCCTCGCGCCGCCGGCAGACGAGCTTCGCCTCGGTGGCCGTCGTCCCCGAGGTCGACGACGTCGAGGTGAACGTGAAGGAGGACGAGCTCCGGGTGGACGTGTTCCGCGCATCGGGGCCGGGCGGGCAGGGGGTCAACACCGCCGACTCGGCCGTACGCATCACGCACCTGCCGACCGGGATCGTCGTCCAGTGCCAGAACGAACGCTCGCAGCTCCGGAATCGCGACACGGCGATGCGCATCCTCAAGGCGAGGCTCTACGAGATCGCCGAGAAGAAGCAGCGCGAGGAACTGGCCGAGCTGACTGGTCAGAAGAAGGAGATCGCCTTCGGCAGCCAGATCCGCTCGTACACGTTCCATCCTTATCAGCTGATCAAGGACCACCGGACCGGCCACGAGGTGGGCAACGTCGACGCCGTGATGGACGGCGATCTGGACGCCCTGATCAAGGCGTATCTGCTCTGGTCGCGGGGCCGCGAGGTATGAACCAGGACGAGAACGAGCTGACCCGGCAGCGGCGTGAAAAGCTCGAGGCGCTGCGCCGCGCCGGCGTCGATCCGTTCGGCGGACGGTATCCGGTGACGCACTGGGGCCGCGATCTGGCCGAGCGGCTCGGGAGCGCTGGCGAGTCGGAGCTGAAGGGCTGCGGTCCGGTGAGCCTCGCGGGGCGCGTCGTGACGATGCGCCACCACGGCAAGACGTGCTTTGCCCATCTCATGGACCAGACCGGGCGGATCCAGCTCTACGCGCGCGCCGACGGGCTCGGCGACGAGTACGCGCGCTTCGTCGAGCTCGACGCCGGCGATTTCATCGGCGTCACCGGCGAGATGTTCCGGACGCGGACGGGCGAGCTCACGGTCGCGGTGAAGACGTTCAGCTTCCTCGCCAAGGCGCTGCGGTCGCTCCCCGAGAAGTGGCACGGTCTGAAGGACGTGGAGACGCGCTACCGGCAGCGGTACGTCGACCTGATCGTCAACGCCGAGGCGCGCGAGATCTTCGTCATGCGGGCGCGGCTGATCCGGGCCATCCGCGCGTTCCTCGACGCGCGCGAATTTCTCGAGGTCGAGACGCCGATGATGCAGCCGATCCCCGGCGGCGCGATCGCGCGACCCTTCAAGACCTTCCACAACGCGCTCGGCATTGATCTCTACCTGCGCATCGCCCCCGAGCTCTACCTGAAGCGGCTCGTGGTGGGCGGCTTCGAGCGCGTCTACGAGATCAACCGGAACTTCCGCAACGAGGGCACCTCGACGCTGCACAATCCGGAGTTCACGACGCTCGAGTTCTACCAGGCGTACGCCGACTACACGGATCTCATGGAGCTGACGGAGGCGATGTTCGTCGAGCTGGCGCAGGCACTCCGGGACTCCACCGCGCTCACCTGGGGCGAGCACTCGCTCGACCTCAAGCCGCCGTGGCGGCGGCTGCCGTTCTTCGAGGGGCTCTCCCAGGCTCTCGAGATCCGCGTGACGCCGGAGACCGAGGTCGGCAGCGTTCGGCGGGCCGCGGCGGCGCGGGGCATCGATCGCGGAGAGGGGCCGGCCTGGAAGCTCTGGAAGGACGTGTTCGAGACTCTGGTCGAGCCGACGCTCGTTCAGCCGACATTCGTCGTCGACTTTCCCACCGAGCTCTCGCCGCTCGCCAAGCGCAAACGCGAGAATCCCTTGCTGGTGGACCGGTTCGAGCTGTTCGTCGCCCGTCACGAGATGGCGAACGCCTACAGCGAGCTGAACGACCCGGTGGATCAGCTCGCGCGCTTCCGCGAGCAGGCGGCGCTGCTGGCCCGCGGCGACGAGGAAGCCCACTGGCTCGACGAGGACTACGTGCGGGCGCTGGAGTACGGCATGCCGCCCGCGGCGGGCGAGGGCATCGGGATTGACCGCCTGCTCATGATGTTCGCGAACCAGCCCTCGATCCGCGAGGTGATTCTGTTCCCCCTTCTGAGGCCGGAGGGGGGCCGCGCGGCCGGCGGCGAGGGCGAGGAGCGCGAATGAGGCACGGGCTGCCATTCGAGCTGCTCCTCGGCTTCCGGTATCTCCGATCGCGCGGGCAGCGGACGAATCTCTCGCTGTTCGTCTGGATCGGTCTGGGGGGCGTCTTCCTCGGCGTGGCGGCGCTCATCGTGGTGCTGGCCGTGATGACCGGCTTCCAGGACGGGATCCGTGACCGGATCATCGCCGGAAGCCCCCACCTGCTGATCTTCCAGAGCGGAGGCCAGGGGCTCGAGGAGGCCGAGCGCGTCGCCGGCCGGGTCCAGGCGATCCGGGGCGTTCTTTCGGCCACGCCGTTCGTGCACCAGCAGGCGCTCTTCACGACGGCCGGCGGCGGCGCGCGCGGGGGCCTGATCCGCGGCGTCGACCTCACGACCCCGGCGGTCCGGAAGGACGTCCAGTCACAGCTGCGCCAGGGCAGTCTCGAGCCGCTCGCGGACGGCCAACCGGCGATCCTGCTCGGCCGTGAGATGGCGCGCACGCTCGGCGTATTCACCGGTGATCCGGTGACGGTAATCTCGCCGGAAGGAGCGGTGACGGCCGTCGGCATGGTGCCGAAGATGCGCCGCTACACCGTCACGGGGACGATCGAGATCGGCATGCACGAGTACGACAGCTCGATCGCCTACCTGAGCTTGCCGGCCGCCAAGGAGTTCGCTGGGCTGGCCGGCGTTTCCGGAATCGAGGTCAAGCTCACGGATCCGTTCGACGCCCGCCTCGTCGGCCGGGTGGTGGCCGAGACGCTGGGCCCCCGCTTCTGGGTCCGGGACTGGATGGAGATGAACCGGAGCCTCTTCGCGGCCCTCCAGCTCGAGAAGCTCGCCCTCTTCGTGGTCGTGACGATCATCGTGCTCGTCGCGGCGTTCGCGATCATCGGCCACCTGGTTCTGCTCGTCGCCGAGAAGCGCAAGGAGATCGGGATCCTCAAGGCGGTCGGCGCCTCGGCGCGGTCGATCACCCTGGTGTTCTTCGCAGTCGGCATGACCATCGGCGTCACCGGCACTGCGGCGGGCGCCGCGGTCGGC
>QHSM01000494.1 GCA_003221595.1 Candidatus Rokuibacteriota bacterium
GCCGTCTTCGTACCGCCGACGTCGCCGGCGAGGATCACCCGGTCGTCTGCTCGACGTGACCGCCGAACTTCTGCCGCATGGCCGAGAGCACCTTCTCGGCGAAGGTGTGATCCTGGCGGGAGCGGAACCGTGCGTAGAGCGACGCGGAGAGCACGTCGGCCGGCACGCCTTCCTCGACCGCCGCCATGACGGTCCACCGCCCCTCGCCGGAATCGGCGACGACGCCCGTGTAGCTCGACAGCGTCGGATTCTCGGCGAGCGCCTGCGCCGTCAGGTCGAGGAGCCACGAGCTCACCACCGAGCCGCGGCGCCAGACCTCGGCGATGTCCCGGATGCTCAGCTCGTATCGCAGGTCGGGCTCGAGGGCCTTCGCGCCGGCGTTCTTGAGGATGTCGAGCCCTTCCGCGTAGGCCTGCATGAGCCCGTACTCGATACCGTTGTGGATCATCTTCACGAAGTGCCCCGCGCCCGCGGGGCCGCAGTGCAGATATCCCTGCTCGGCCGTGCCGCCCACCGTCTCCCGTCCGGGGGTGCGCGGGATGCTTCCCGATCCGGGGGCGAGCGTCTTGAAGATCGGCTCGAGTCGCTCGACGATCTCCCGCTCGCCGCCGATCATCAGACAGTATCCGCGCTCGAGCCCCCACACACCGCCGCTGGTGCCGACGTCGACGTAGTGGATCCCGTTCGGCCGCAGCATCTTCATCCGCCGCACGTCGTCCTTGTAGAACGAGTTACCGCCATCGACGATCGTGTCTCCGGACGACATGCGCTTGGCCAGATCCGTCACGACCTGCTCGGTGGCCGCGCCCGCCGGCACCATCACCCACACGAGGCGCGGTGGCCGAAGCGCCCGGACCAGGTCGTCGAGCGTCGTCGTGCCGGTCCCGCCGTCCGCCGTGATCGCCTTGACCCCAGCCGGGTCCGACGCGTAGCCGACGATCTCGTGGCCGTCGCGCATCAAGCGGCGAGCCATGTTCCCGCCCATCCGGCCCAGCCCTACCATTCCGACTTGCATGCGATCCTCCGGTTCTTCGTTGCCGCGCCGTCGCGCGTCACGCCTCGATGGCCTGGCGGAGCCGGGCCAATCCGTTCTTCACATCGGTCCCGAGATGCACGCGCAGCGCGCGGCGCCCGCGCTCCCGCAGCACCTGGAAGTCGCCGAGCGCCTGAGCGGCCTTCACGACGCCGAACGAGTATCGGCGACCCGGCACCGGGAGATCGTCGGCGTCGTCGCAGGTAACCTGGACGAACACCCCGGAATTCGGGCCGCCCTTGTAGGCCTGTCCCGTCGAGTGCAGATATCGCGGCCCGAAGCCGACACAGGTCGCGACCCGGAACTTGTTCCGCACCGCGAGCCGGACCGCCTGCAGCTCGGCCGCGTGCGTCTCGTTCATCGGGATGTACGCCAGGAAGGCGGCGTAGTCGCCGGGCTTGAGCGAGCCGAGGTGCGCGTCCAGCGTCGTCGTCCACGCCGGATCGCTCACGCGCAAGGGCGACTCCGGCGGGAGCGCGCCGGCGGTCTCGTAGCGGTCGGTCAGCGCGCGCGTCGCCACCTTGCTCGCCTCGACGTCGGGCTGGTCGAACGGGTTGACGCCGAGGATCGCGCCGGCGACGGCCGTCGCGAACTCCCACCGGAAGAACTCCGCACCGAGGTGATAGGGCTCGGGGACGCCGATGCGGACGACCGGCTGGCCGGCGCGCTCGAGGGCGGCGATCGCCTCCTCCTGCGCGGGGTCGGGCTCGGCGTCCAGGCGAACGTAGACGAAGTGGCGATCGCTGCCGTACACCGCCGGCGGGCCCAGCGGCTCGCGGTCCACCGGGATCAGCCCCTTGCCCGCCTTGCCCGTCGATTCGGCGAGGAGCTGCTCGAGCCAGACGCCGAGATCGACGATGCCGGGCGAGGCCACCAGCGTGACCTTGTCGCGTCCGCGTCTCGCGAGAACGCCCAGGAGAGTCCCGAGCACGGCGCCCGGATTGTCGGCGATGGGCCCCGATGGGCCGCAGCGATCGGCCATCGCGGCGGCGTGAGCCAGCAAGCGCGCCACGTCGAGCCCCATGATCGCGGCCGGCGCCATGCCGAAGTCGGACAGCGCCGAGTAGCGTCCGCCGATCGACGGCACACCGGGGATGACGCGTCGGAAGTAGTCGGCTCCCGCCACCTGCTCCATCCGCGAGCCCGGGTCGGTGATCGCGGCGAAGTGACTGCCGGCGCGCTCGGCACCGATCGCCCGCCTGACGCGATCGAAGAAGTACTGCAGGAAGATGTTCGGCTCGAGCGTGGTGCCGGACTTGCTCGACACGATGAAGAGCGTGCGGGCCACGTCGATCCGGCGCTCGATCGCGCGGATCTGAGCCGGGTCGGTCGAGTCGAGGACGAAGAGCTCAGGATAGCCGGCGATGCGACCGAAAGTCGCCCTGAGAACTTCCGGACAGAGGCTCGAGCCGCCCATGCCGAGCACCAGCGCGTGCGCGAACCCGGCGCGGCTGATCTCGCTGGCCAGATCGCCGAGCGCGCTCGCGCGGGCGCGCTGCTCGCCGGCGACGGCGAGCCACCCGAGCCAGCTCGCCTCGTCGGCACCGGTCCACAGGGTCGCATCCCGCGACCAGAGGCGCTTCACCTTGTCGCCGGCGCGCCACTCGTCGAGCTCGGCGCGTACCGCCGCCTCGAGGCCGTCCGGCAGCCGGAACGTCGTCTCGCCGCTCACGACGATCTCCGGCGGACGAGCTCGCGAACGGAATTGCCGTCGGCGACGACGACCGTGTCGGCGGTGCCGAGAAACAGGCCCGTGTCGATGACACCGGGGATCGCGCGGATCGCCTGCTCGAGGGCCGCCGGGTCCTCGATGGGGCCCACCGCGCAGTCGAGGACCACGTTGAAGCTGTCGGTCACGAACGGGCCGTCCTCGTGAGCTCTGAGGGTCGGCTTCAGCTCGAGGTCTCCCAGACGTCGCCGGCAGAGCGGGAGCGCGAACGGCAGAACCTCGACCGGGAGGCGGCCGTGAGTGCCGAGGGTCTCGACCAGCTTGTCGGCGGTCACGAGGATGACCTGCCGCCGCGACGCCGCGGCGACGATCCGCTCCCGCACGAGGGCGCCGCCGTAGCCTTTGATGAGGTTCAGCTTGCCGTCGACCTCGTCGGCGCCGTCCACGGTGAGGTCGATGTCGCCCTCG
>QHSM01000495.1 GCA_003221595.1 Candidatus Rokuibacteriota bacterium
GCGTGGTCCATCTCGTGCTCGTCCAGGCCGCTCAGGCTCTCGTCGGCCAGCAGGAGCTTCGGCGAGGTCGCCAGCGCCTTGGCGAGCTCCAGCTTCTTCAGGGCCGCCGCTCCCAGGCCGTCGACCGGCGCGCGGGGGTCGATGGGCAGGCCCACCAGCCCGAGCGCCCGCTCGGCGGCCTCGAAGGCCTTCGCGCGCGAATGCTGGCCCTGTCCGTAGAAGCCCGCGAGCATCACGTTCTCGAGGATCGACAGCCGGCGAAACGGCCGGGGAATCTGAAAGGTGCGCCCGACGCCCAGGTTGATGATTCGATGCGGCGCCAGCCCGGCGATCTCGTGGCCCTCGAGGCGAATCGAGCCGCGGTTGGGGACGAGGGCTCCCGATAGCATGTTGAAGATCGTGCTCTTGCCGGAGCCGTTGGGCCCGATGAGACCGAGGATCTCACCGGGCTCCACGCCGAACGAGACGTTGGCGACGGCCGTGAACCCGCCGAACCGCCGGGTCAGCCCTTCGACGCTCAGCACGAGTCGCCCCGCGCCGGCGTCTTCACCACCGCGGGTGCGCCCCGCTCACTGCGCCGCGTAGGGCGACGAGGGCGGCAGCTGCAGGACCGGCTCGCGTTGCTGTTGGCTCTTGGGCCACACCAGGTACGGCTTGTCGTCGACGTACTGGAGGATGACCGGGAACGCGCGGTCGTTCTGGCCGGCCATCGGCTGCCCTTCGCCCTCGAACTTGACGCCGAAGCCGAGCATGGTGCCGCCTTCCGGCAGGTCGACCTCGAGCGCCGCCTTCCGCAGCGCGTCGGCGTCGATACCGCCGTACTTCTTGATGGCGCGCGGCAGCACCTCGGTCATGAACACGTAGGTGTTGCTGGCCGACATGCCGACGTGCGCCGACTTGACCACGGTGCCGGGCCGCGCCTTCTCGTACTCGTCGCCGACCATCTTGATCATGGCCGGCAGCGGCGCCCGCAAGGCCTTGTCGTTGGTCAGCCAGATCGAGATCGGATCGACGTTGAAGAAGTAGTTCACGTCGCGGCCGAGCGCTTCCTTCAGCTTGTCGTAGACGCCGTAGCCGGCGCCGTGGCCGATCAGGGCGCTGAACCGCAGCCCCTGCTCGCGCGCCTGGCGCAGGAACAGCGTGATGTCCGGGTTGTAGCCGGTGTGGAAGATCACGTCCGGCCGCCCGCGCTTGAGCTTGGTGACCAGCGCCGACAGGTCCGGCGCCGTGGCGGCGTACCCTTCCTTGAGCACGATGCTGAAGCCGGCCTTCTTGGCGCCCTCTTCGTTGCCCTTCGACACGTCGACGCCGTAGGCGCCGTCCTCGTGGATGATCGCGACGCGGAGATCCTTGGGCTCCTTGTTGAGCTTGGCCTTGGCGTTCTGGGCGAGGAAGTCGGCCGACATCAGGCCGAACTGCCTTCCGCTGGGCTGGGCGCGGAAGACGTACTTGAGGTTGCGGTTCTCGAGCACCGCCGAGGAGATACAGGTGGTGATCCACATGAACTTCTTGAGCTGCTCGACGCGGGCGGCCGCCGGCACGCACTCGGCCGACGAGTAGAAGCCCAGGAGCATGTCGACCTTCTCCTGCTCGATCAGGCGGATGGCCTCGTTGATCGCGACGTCCGGCTTGCTCTGCGCGTCGGCGTAGATCGCCTCGAGCTGGTATCCCTCGACCCCACCCTTCTTGATGAAGTAGTCGATCATGATCTTGGCACCGAGCGCGTGAAGCTCCGATCCGCCGCCCGCGAAGGGTCCGGTGTAGTCGTAGACGACGCCGATCTTGAGCTTCTTGCCCTGGGCGAGCGCTTCGTTGGTCGAAGAGCCGCCGGTCAGGAGCAAGCCGACCGCCAGGAGGCCACACGCCAGAGACCGGAATCTACGCAGGAACATGCGATCCCTCCAGAGGAAGATAAGCGGCCCGGAACCTCCGCGCGCGCCATTACAGGGTGCGCCATCCGCATTGTCAAGGGCTCGCTGGCCCTCGGGCGCCGTGCTAGTGTGTCCGCTCATGAGTCAGGCGACGTCCGCTCGCGACGTGCTCGCCGGCAGCTATCGCTTCCTGCCGGGCATCGCGCCGTTCTCGTCCGGCGCCGCCGCGCTCCCGGGCTACCAGGTGGTCCACGCCACGCTCGGGACACCGATCCCGTGGCGCGAGGGCTTCGATCTGATCGACCGCCACCTCCGTGCCGAGGGCCGCCCGCGCGCCGCTCTGTGCGCCATCGAGCTCCGGAGCCCGGCCCCGTTCACCTTCGCGGGATTCGATGCGTTCAACGCCGGGTATCAGGCCCTTCTCGCGGAGTGGAAGCTGCTGGTCGGCGGCGAGAATCCGATTGCCCGCACGAACGTGGCCCCCGTCGTCGGCGCGCCGACCGAGCCCTCGCTCTACGGCTTCGGCTACACCGTCCCGGGCGCGGCGCCGCGCCCGACCTT
>QHSM01000469.1 GCA_003221595.1 Candidatus Rokuibacteriota bacterium
CTGCGTAGAGCGTGGTCTGCCGATAGAAGTGGCGCAGCACGTAGTGCTCGTTGATGTCGTGCTGCTGGTTGTTGCTGTTGGCCGCTGGGATCCACAAGCAGGGCATGCCGAGAACGTCCGTGAACACGTGCAGGGGGAGGGTGCCACCGAGCGTCGGGAGCGCCACTGGCTCCTGGTCACCGTGCTCCTCGAGCAGACGTAAGAGCCAGCCGAACTCCGGGCGCTCCGGCGACGTGTAGCTGGCGGGCTGGCCGCTGGCCCGCACCGTGAACGCGACGCCCGGCGTGCGTCCCTGATGCTCGGCGACCGCGCGCTCGACGATCTCCTGAATCTCGCCCAGCGGCGTGTCGGGCGTGAGCCGGATTCGCGAAGACTTCGGTCGCCTCTCGCCGGAACCGGTCGTGGGCCGCCGCGTAGGTCCGAACACGCTCCTCGATGTCGCCGATCAGGCGTGCGAGCGGCAAGACGGGGTTCGGCACGATGTTGCCGTAGTTGCCCGAGTGCACGGACGCCGACTGACCGTTGTCCGCGACGAGGTCGACCGTGAGGAGGCCGCGCACGCCCATGACCAGCGTCGGCGCGTCCTTTTGCTTGGGCCCGTCCGAACCGATCAACACGTCCGCGGTCAGCCGGGATCGGTGAGCCCGGGCGATCGCGGCGAGGTTCGGGCTGCCGTGCTCCTCTTCGCCGTCGAGGATGATCTTGACCCTCCACTGGGCGGTGCCGGCCCGGACAGCATCCATTGCCCCGAGGACGTTCGAGAGGTGCTGGCCCTTGTTGTCGGCGCCGCCGCGCGCGACGAGCACGACGCGGTCGAGCGACGCCTCGTCGACCGTGCGCGGCGCGACCGACTTGCCGTCGAGGAAATACGCCGGCACGAACGGCTCGCACTTCGTGCCCTGCCACTGCCAGCGTGCGACGTCGCCGGTGGGCTGGACGTCGTAGTGGCCGTAGAGCAGTAGCGCGGGGGCACCGGCGGGTCCCGGGAGCTCACCGTACAGGGCCGGCGTGGCCTCGCCTTCGACTGGCATCAGCGGCGTGAGCTCGAGCCCGAGGCCACGCCACAAGGCGCGGACGGCCTCGACCATCTCCGGGGTGACCTGGCGGCTGACGGTGGGAATGCGCAGGTAGCGGTCGAGCACCTCGAGCCGGTCGTGACGGAGCGCCATCGAAGTGGCGGTAGTATATCGCCGACCATGGTGCGAGCCCTGTTGAAACCGGCCCGGTTCTTGACCGCATCGGCGCGGCGCGTTAGAGTGAAGCGCATTCAAATCGACGAGATCGGCGGCAATCCGCGTGTCGGAAGCTCTCACGACCCGGGCCGGGAGAACGACACACTGATGGCCAGCATGGTGAAGATCTGATGGCGCGACCGAAGATCACCGTCGTCGGCGCCGGCAACGTCGGCGCGACCGTCGCCCAGTACGTGGTGGAGAAGGAGCTGGGCGACGTCGTGCTGGTGGACGTGATCGAGGGCATCCCGCAGGGCAAGTCGCTCGATCTCGCGCAGGCGGGCCCGGTCCACGGGTTCGACTCCTCGCTGGTCGGCACGAACGGCTACGACGAGACGGCCGATTCCGACGTGGTCGTCATCACCGCCGGGATGGCGCGCAAGCCCGGCATGACCCGCGACGACCTCCTGTTCAAGAACGCCGAGATCGTCGGCTCGGTGGTCGAGCAGGTGGCGCGCCGCTCGCGCAACGCGATCCTGATCCTGGTCACCAATCCGCTCGACGCGATGGTGCAGCTCGCGTGGAAGCGGTCGGGGTTCCCGCCGGAGCGGGTCATCGGCATGGCCGGCGTGCTCGACGCGGCGCGCTTCCGCACATTTATTGCCCGCGAGCTGAACGTGTCGGTGGAGAACGTCACCGCGTTCGTCCTGGGCGGCCACGGCGACACGATGGTGCCGCTGCCGCGCTACTCGACGGTCGCCGGCATTCCGATCACCGACCTCCTGCCGAAGGACCGGATCGACGCGCTCGTCACGCGCACCGCCAACGGCGGCGCCGAGATCGTGAACTTCTTGAAGGCCGGCAGCGCCTACTACGCGCCCGGCGCCTCGGCGGTGGAGATGGTCGAGGCCATCCTGAAGGACAAGAAGAAGATCCTGCCGTGCGCCGCGTACCTGAACGGCCAGTACGGCGTGCGCGGGCTCTACGTCGGCGTGCCGGTCAAGCTCGGGCGCGGGGGCGTCGAGCAGATCGTCGAGATCACGCTGCTGCCGGACGAGCAGGCGGCCTTCAAGAAGTCGGCCGACGCCGTGCGGGAGCTGGTCGACAAGCTGAAGCTCTAGCCGAGGAGCGGGGAGTCGTCGTGAGAGACGTCCACGTCAGCGCCATCGTCGACGCGATCAAGAAGCTCTGCATCGACGCCAACATCGAGCTCGAGCCCGACATGCTGCGCGCCTTCGATCGGGCGCTCGCGACCGAGCGCTCGCCGGCCGGCAAGCAGGTGCTGCAGATCCTGAAGGACAACGCCGAGATGGCCCGCACCCGGCGCATTCCCTACTGCCAGGACACGGGCTTCGTCGTGTGCTTCGTCGAACTCGGTCAGGACGTGCACGTGACCGGCGGCGGGCTCTACGACGCGATTAATGAAGGCGTGCGCCAGGGCTACACCGAGGGCTATCTGCGGGCGTCGATCGTTCGATCACCTTTCGATCGGGTCAACACGGGGGACAATACACCCGCGGTGATCCACGTAGACGTTGCTCCAGGCGCCGCGCTCCGGATCCAGATCATGGCCAAGGGCGGCGGCTGCGAGAACCGCTCGAAGTACACGATGCTGACCCCGGCCGCGGGCATCGACGGCGCCAAGGACTTCATCATCGAGTGCGTAAGTACGGCGGGACCGGACGCGTGCCCGCCGCTGGTCCTGGGCGTGGGCGTCGGCGGCACCTTCGAGAAGGCGGCGATCCTCTCGAAGAAGGCGCTGTTCCGCGAGGTCGGCTCCGCCAACCCGGATCCCACACGTATCCCTGCCACATCACGTCGTTGCCCGTCGCTGTCACGATCGAGTGCCACGCGCACCGCCACAAGGAGGCGACGCTGTGACAGGGGACAGGTGAAAGGAACAGCATGCCGACGGATCCCGGAAAGATCATCTGGACGGAAATCGACGAAGCGCCCGCGCTGGCCACCTTCTCACTGCTGCCGATCATCCGTAAGTTCACCGGCGGGACCGGCATCACCATCGAGACGGCCGACATCTCCCTGTCCGGGAGAATTCTCGACAACTTCCCGGAGGGCCTGACCCCGGCCCAGCGAGTGCCCGACTGGCTGACGCAGCTCGGCGAGCTGGCCAAGCGGCCCGAGGCGAACATCGTCAAGCTGCCGAACATCAGCGCGTCGGTCCCGCAGCTCAAGGCCGCGATCCGAGAGCTGCAGGGGCACGGCTATCGGGTTCCGGACTACCCAGAAAATCCGGCGGGCCCGGCGGAGCAGGCGATCAAGACGCGCTACGCGAAGGTGCTCGGGAGCGCCGTGAACCCGGTGCTGCGGGAGGGCAACTCCGACCGGCGGGCTGCCGGCGCGGTGAAGGAATACGCCAGGAAGCACCCCCACAAGCTGGGTCCGTGGAAGCCCGACTCGAAGGCGCACGTCGCCACCATGGGCCGAGGCGATTTCGCCTCCAACGAGAAGTCGGTGACCGTCCGCGACGCGACCACCGTCCGCATCGAGTTCACCGACAAGAAGGGCGCCGTCACGGTCCTGAAGGACAGGATCGCGCTCAAGGCCGGCGAGGTGATCGACGGCACCTTCATGAGCAGCGCCGCGCTGGTGAGCTTCCTCGAGCAGCAGATCGAGGAGGCGAAACGACAGGGCGTGCTGTTCTCCATTCATCTCAAGGCCACGATGATGAAGGTCTCCGATCCGATCATCTTCGGCTATGCCGTGCGGACCTTCTTCCGGGACGTCTTCGACAAGCACGCGGCCGTCTTCAAAGAGATCGGCGTCGATCCGAACAACGGCCTGGGCGATCTCTACGCGGCGATCAAGCGGCTGCCACCGGCCAAACAGGCCGAGATCGAAGCGGACATCCAGGCGTCCTACGCCAAGCGGCCGGGTCTGGCGATGGTCAACTTCGACAAGGAGATCGAAGGCGGTCATTCCCGACCACAGCTACGCGCCGCTCTATCGCGAGGCCATCGAGCACTGCAAGCAGCACGGCGCGTTCGACCCGAGGACCATGGGCACCGTGCCGAACGTCGGGCTGATGGCCCAGCAGGCCGAGGAGTACGGCTCTCACGACAAGACCTTCCAGATGTCGGCCGCCGGAACCGTGCGCATCGTCGACGAGCGCGGCACGACCTTGATCGAGCACGAAGTGGAGCCGGGCGACATCTGGCGCGCCTGTCAGGTGAAGGACGCGCCGATCCGCGACTGGGTGAAGCTCGCCGTCACGCGGGCGCGGATCACCGGGGCCCCCGCCGTCTTCTGGCTCGACAAGAACCGGGCCCACGACGCCCAGCTCATCGAGAAGGTGACCCGATACCTTCGCGACCACGACACCAGCGGGCTCGACATCCGCATCATGTCCGTCGCCGAGGCCGCGCGCTTCTCGCTGGAGCGGATGCGGGCCGGCCAGGACACGATCTCGGTGACCGGCAACGTCCTGCGCGACTACAACACCGACCTCTTCCCGATCCTCGAGCTCGGCACCAGCGCGAAGATGCTCTCCATCGTGCCGCTCATGGACGGCGGCGCCCTCTTCGAGACCGGCGCCGGCGGCTCGGCGCCCAAGCATGTCGAGCAGTTCCTGGAGGAGGGGCATCTCCGGTGGGACTCCCTCGGCGAGTTCCTCGCCCTGGCGGAGTCGCTCGACCACATGGGCCGCACGGCCAACAACGCCAAGGCGAAGGTGTTCGCCGAGGCGTTCCACAAGGCCAACACGAAGTTCCTGGACAGCGACAAGTCGCCGTCGCGGAAGGTCGGCGAGCTGGACACGCGAGGAAGCCACTTCTATCTCGCCCTGTACTGGGCGGAGGCGCTGGCGGCCCAGACCCAGGACAAGGAGCTGCAGGCGCGCTTCGCCAGGGTGGCGAGGGACCTCGCGACGAACGAGGCCAAGATCCTCGCCGAGCTGAAGGCCGCGCAGGGACGGCCGGTCGAGATCGGTGGCTACTTCCGGCCGAACCCCGAGCTGGCGTCCAAGGCCATGCGCCCCAGCCCGACGCTCAACGCCATCGTGGACGCCATCGCCTGAGCATGAGCGTCACGACCGCGGCCGACGGTCTCAAGGAGGTCACGACGCCCCTCAGCGACGCCGACGTCGAGTCGCTGAAGACCGGCGATCGCGTGCGGATCAGCGGGGTGATCTACACGGCGCGGGACGCGGCGCACGGGCGGCTCTGGCCGCTGATCCTGGAGGGCAAGTCGCTGCCCATCGATGTCCGCGGCCAGATCATCTACTACACCGGCCCGTCGCCGGCGAAACCGGGCGAGGTCGTCGGGTCGATCGGTCCCACCACGGGCAGCCGCATGGACAAGTTCACGCCCGCTTTGATCAAGCTCGGTCTCAAGGGCACCATGGGCAAGGGCGCGCGCTCGCAGGCGGTGAAGGACGCGTTAAAGCAGCACAGGGGCGTCTACTTCGGCGCCATCGGCGGGGCCGGCGCAGTGCTGTCCCGGTTCATCAAGCGGGTCGAGATCGTGGCGTACGAGGATCTCGGGACCGAGGCCATCCGGCGCCTCGAGGTCGAGAATTTTCCGGCCATCGTCGTCAACGACTGCCACGGTGGTGATCTGTACCAGGACGGGATGAAGGCCTACGCCCGGGAGGAGAACTGATGGGTCAGGCGATCGGGCAGGCGCGGCCGCCTATCGCGGCGGCGCACCTCAGAACCGACGCGTGGTGGGCGCTGCCGCTCACGGTCGTCGTCGTGCTCGGCGCGTTCGGCGCGTACTCGACGTGGGCCGCGTTCCAGAACGCCCACTACTTCGCCGCCCCGTACCTGTCGCCGTTCTACTCGCCGTGCCTGTACCGCTCGTGCCTGCACGCCACGTTCGGCGGCGGGCTGCCCGACATCTACCTGCCGATCATCGGCCTCCTGTCGCCGGCATTCCTGATCCTGATCGGGCCGCTCTCGTTCCGGCTGACCTGCTACTACTACCGCAAGGCCTATTACCGATCCTTCTGGCTCGCCCCGGTGGCGTGCGCGGTGCGCGACGTGAAGCCGGGCTACTCGGGCGAGACGCGCTTTCCGCTGATCCTCCAGAGCTTCCACCGCTATACGTGGTACGTCGCGGTGCTGTTCATCGTGCTCCTGACCTGGGACGCGCTGCTCGCCTTCCGCTTCCCGACCGGCTTCGGCATCGGCGTCGGCACGCTGGTCATGTGGATCAACGTGGTGCTCCTGGCCGCCTACACTTTTTCGTGTCACTCCTGCCGCCACATCTGCGGCGGTCACGTCAACGTGTTCTCGAAGGCGCCCGGGCGCTATCGCGTCTGGCACCTCGTCAGGCGGCTCAACGAGCGGCATCCCGTGTACGCGTGGCTCTCGCTCGGGAGCGTGGGCCTGACCGATCTCTACATTCGCCTCGTCTCGATGGGCGTCATCCGCGACCTGAGGATCATCTGATGGCCAACGAGAGCTACGAGACACACGAGCACGACGTGCTGGTGATCGGCGCCGGCGGCGCCGGGCTGCGCGCGGCGATCGAGGCCGCGGCGCAGGGCGTGTCGGTCGGCCTCGTCTGCAAGTCGCTCCTGGGCAAGGCGCACACCGTCATGGCCGAGGGCGGCATCGCCGCGGCGATGGGCAACGTCTGGCCCGAGGACAACTGGCAGGTGCACTTCCGCGACACGATGCGCGGCGGCCGGATGGTCAACAACTGGCGCATGGCCCAGCTCCATGCGCAGGAGGCGCCCGAGCGCGTCCTCGAGCTCGAGCGCTGGGGTGCGCTCTTCGATCGCACGAAGGACGGCCTCATCTCCCAGCGGGACTTCGGCGGCCATCGCTACGCGCGGCTCGCGCACGTCGGCGATCGGACGGGCCTCGAGATGATCCGGACCCTCCAGTACCACGGCATTCACCAGGGCATCGACGTGTACATGGAGTGCAAGGTCGAGCGCCTGATGAAGGACGGCGACCGGATCTCGGGCGCCTTCGGCTACTGGCGTGACACCGGCAAGTTCGTCCTCTTCAAGGCGAAGGCGGTCGTGCTCGCCACCGGCGGCATCGGCAAGGCGTGGAAGATCACCTCGAACTCCTGGGAGTACACGGGCGATGGGCAGTCACTGGCGCTCTGGGCTGGGGCCGACCTCATTGACATGGAGTTCGTGCAGTTCCATCCGACCCACATGGTGTGGCCACCGTCGGTCGCGGGTCTCCTGGTGACCGAGGGCGTGCGTGGCGACGGCGGCACCCTGAAGAACAAGGACGGCGAGCGGTTCATGTTCAACTACATCCCCGAGTACTACAAAGGGGAGACCGCTGACAACATCGAGGAAGCCGAGCGCTGGTACACGGACAAGAAGAACAATCGCCGCACCCCGGATCTGCTCCCGCGGGACATGGTTGCGCGCGCGATCAGAGCCGAGGTCAAGGCGGGCCGCGGCAGCCCGCATGGCGGGGTCTTCCTCGACATCTGCACACGCCGGCCGGCCGACTACATCCGTAAGCGGCTGCCGTCCATGTATCACCAGTTCAAGGAGCTCGCGGACGTCGACATCACGAAGGAGCCGATGGAAGTCGGGCCGGCCCAGCACTACGTGATGGGGGGAGTGCGCGTGGACGCGGACTCCACGGCGGCGACGGTGCCGGGGCTCTGCGCGGCCGGGGAAGCGGCCGGCGGCATGCACGGCAGCAACCGCCTCGGCGGCAACTCGCTGTCGGATCTGCTCGTGTTCGGACGGCGGGCCGGGCTGTACGCGGCGCTCTACGCGAAGAACGTCGGCGGGCGGCTGAGCGTCGACGCCGGGCAGGTGGAAGCGGTCGCGCGCGAGACGCTCGAGCCGTTCGACCGGCCGGCCGGTGAGAACCCCTACGCGATCCAGGCGGAGCTGCAGGAGACGATGCAGAATCTGGTCGGCATCATCCGCACCGAAGCGGAGCTCAAGGAAGCGCTGAAGAAGATCGAGGCGCTCAAGGCGCGCGCGAAGAACGTCGGCGCGGGCGGCGGGCGCACCTACAACCCGGGCTGGCATACCGCGCTGGATGTGAGATCGCTGCTCACCGTCGCCGAGTGCTGCGCGATGGCCGCGCTGGAGCGTACGGAGAGCCGCGGCGGGCACACCCGCGACGACCATCCGTATAGCGACGACACGTGGGGCACGGTCAACGTCGTGCTGAGCGAGCGTGGCGGCGGGATCTCGCTCAGGCGCGAGCCGCTGCCGAAGATGCCCGACGAGCTCAACGCCCTGGTCCAAGAGAAAGCGTGATGCCGACTTACACCATGCGGGTGTTCCGGGGCGACCCGGGAGGCGGTGAGTTCAAGGACTATCGCGTCGAGACCGGGGAAGGGATGGTCGTCCTCGATGTCATTCATCGCATCCAGGCGACGCAGGCGCCCGATCTCGCCTGCCGGTGGAACTGCAAGGCTGGCAAGTGCGGCTCGTGCAGCGCCGAGGTGAACGGCCAGCCGCGTCTCATGTGCATGACGCGCATGAACCTCTTCGCGGACGGCGAGACGGTCAGCGTCGCGCCGATCCGCACGTTCCCGATCATCCGGGACCTCGTCGCCGACGTCTCGTACAACTTCGAGAAGGCCAAGCAAGTCCCGCCCCTGCGCCTTCGACCGCCGGATCCCGACGGCAAGTACCGCATGATGCAAGAGGACGTCGACCGGCCCCAGGAGTTTCACAAGTGTATTGAGTGCTTCCTCTGCCAGGACGTCTGCCACGTCATCCGCGACCACGAGGACAAGAAGCGGGCCTTCGCCGGGCCTCGCTTCTTCATCAAGATCGCGGGCCTCGACATGCACCCGCTCGACACCCGCGACCGCTCGGCGTTCATCAAGGACCAGGCGGGAGTCGGACTCTGCAACATCACCAAGTGTTGCACCGAGGTGTGTCCGGAGCACATCCACATCACCGACAACGGGATCATCCCGCTCAAGGAGCGGATGGCCGACGGCTTCGACCCCATCGTGTGGCTCCTGCGCAAATTCCGGGGAAAATCGACCAGCCGGATCGGGCGTGACCGCACTTCGCGATAGGAAGGTTCGCCACCCCGGGTCAAAGCCGTCCTCGAGGCCCCCGCGACCATGAAAATTCACGAGTACCAGGCCAAGGCCCTCCTGCGCGAGTTCGGCGTGCCCGTTCCGCGCGGCGAGGTCGCCACGACGCCCGCCGACGCGAAGGCGGCCGCCGCGCGCCTGGGCGGCCGGGTCGTCGTGAAGGCCCAGGTGCACGCCGGCGGCCGCGGCAAGGCCGGCGGCATCAAGGTGGCGGACGACGCGGAGGGCGCCGAGCGCGCCGCGCGCCAGATCCTCGGCATGCGCCTCAAGAGCCCGCAGACGCCGCCGGGCGGGATCGAGGTCCGCTCGGTGCTCGTGGAGGAGGCCTCGGCCGTCGCGCGCGAGCTCTATCTCTCGATCACGCTCGACCGCGCCCGCGCGACCCACGTGGTCATGGCGTCGGAAGCCGGCGGCATGGACATCGAGGAGGTCGCCGCGCGCACGCCCGACAAGATCATCCGGCAGTGGGCGCATCCGGCGCTCGGCATCCAGGATTTTCAGGCGCGGCGCCTGGCGTACGGCCTGGGGCTCGCGGGCGCCCAGTTCAAGCAGGCGGTGGCCCTGATCCGCGGCCTCTTCGCGCTCTACCTGGCCCGTGACGCCTCGCTGGCCGAGGTCAATCCGCTGGTCGTCACGAAGGAAGGCCGGGTCCTCGCGCTCGACGCCAAGCTCAACTTCGACGACAACGCCCTCTGGCGCCACCCGGCGATCGTCGCGCTCCGCGACGTCAACGAGGAGGATCCGCTCGACGTCGAGGCGTCGAAGTACAACCTGAACTACATCAAGCTCGACGGCAACGTGGGCTGCATGGTCAACGGCGCCGGCCTCGCGATGGCGACCATGGACATCGTGAAGCTGGCCGGCGGCGAGCCGGCGAACTTCCTCGACGTGGGCGGCGGGGCCTCGCCCGAGCAGATCGAGAACGCGTTCCGGATCCTCTCGTCGGACCCCAGCGTGAAGGCGGTGTTCATCAACGTCTTCGGCGGCATCCTGCGCTGCGACCGGCTCGCCGCGGGCGTCATCGCGGCCATCCGCAACCTCGGGCTGCGCCTGCCGGTGGTGGTGCGGATGGAGGGCACCAACGTCGAGCTGGGGCGGCAGATGCTCGCCGAATCGGGCCTGGCCCTGACGAACGCCGCCGACATGGGTGATGGCGCGAAGAAAGCCGTGGCCCTCGCGCGCGGCTAGCCGGTGGGTCCCGCTGCTCGTCCTGATGGCCGGTGTCGCCGCCGGCGCGGGCTGCTGGCGGCCGGCCGACCAGCGGGCCTACGAGGACGCCGTGGCCTCGATGTCGATGGTGAAGGCGCGGGCGTTCTTCGAGCAGTACCCGCGGAGCGCCTATCGCGACCGGCTGGTCGAAGAGATGATCGGCTGGTGCAGACGCGAGGACACCACGGCCTGCTATGAGATCATCTTGCAGACGATGCCGAAGGATCATCACCGCTACCAGGACGTGGTCGCCGTCTACGACAAGCGGCTCGCCGACAAGCGCCGGGGTCGTCCGCCGGGCACCGAGGACAGGCGAGAGGGCGTCCGCTAGGTGAGCATTCTCGTCGATCGGTCCACCCGCGTGGTCGTGCAGGGCATCACCGGGCGCGAGGGCGCGTTCCACGCCGCGCGGTGCAAGGAGTACGGCACGATCATCGTCGGCGGGGTCACGCCCGGAAAGGGCGGCACGACCCACGAGGGCTTCCCGGTCTGGAACACGGTCGCCGAGGCGGTGGCCAGCGAAGGGGCGAACTGCGCCCTGATCTTCGTGCCGCCGGCGGCGGCGGCCGACGCGATCATGGAGGCGGCCGCGGCCGCCGTCCCGCTGGTCGTCTGCATCACCGAGGGGATTCCCGTCGGCGATCTGGTGAAGGCCAAGCATTTTCTCGCCGGGACGTCGAGCCGGCTGATCGGAGCCAACTGTCCCGGGGTGATCACGCCCGAGCAGGCCAAGATCGGCATCATGCCGGGTCACATCCACCGCGCGGGCCCGGTCGGCGTCGTGTCGCGCAGCGGCACCCTGACCTACGAGGTCGTGGGCCAGCTCACCGGGCGGTCCATCGGACAGTCGACCTGCGTCGGGATCGGCGGAGACCCGGTGAACGGCACGAGCTTCGTCGACGTGCTGCGGCTGTTCAACGACGATCCCGAGACGCGGGCCATCATGATGATCGGCGAGATCGGCGGCACCGCCGAGGAAGAGGCCGCCGCGTTCGTCAAGGCGAAGGTGAAGAAACCGATCGTCGCGTTCATCTGCGGCCAGACGGCGCCGCCGGGGCGGCGCATGGGCCACGCCGGCGCGATCATCGCGGGAGGCAAGGGAACGGCGGCGGAGAAGATGAAGGCACTCGAAGATGCCGGCGCCACGCTCGTGAGGAGCCCGGCCGACATGGGAGCCACCATGGCCAAGGTGATCGGACGATGACGACGCAGCGGACGCTGGCCATCATCAAGCCCGACGCCGTGACCAAGGGCGTCGTCGGGAAGATCATCACCAGAATCGAACGGGCCGCCCTCGCGATCATCGCGGCCAAGCTCGTCCACATGACGCTCGCGGAGGCGCGCGGCTTCTACATCGTCCACCGGGAGCGCCCGTTCTACGAGAGTCTCTGCGCGTTCATGACCCAGGGGCCGTGCCTGCCCATGGTCCTCGCCGGGGACGACGCGATCCGAAAATGGCGCGACCTCATGGGCGCCACCGATCCGGCCAAGGCCGCCGCCGGAACGATCCGCAAGGACTTCGCCGCGTCCATCGAGGCGAACGCGGTACACGGCTCCGATGCGCCCGAGACGGCGGCGTTCGAGATTCCCTACTTCTTCTCGAGCTTCGAGCTCTGGCCCCGGTAGACGCGGTGAAGATCGCCAAGGTCCTGGTCGCCAATCGAGGCGAGATCGCGGTGCGGGTCATCCGAGCCTGCCGCGAGCAGGGCATCGCCTCGGTGGCCGTGTTCTCCGACGCCGACCGCGAGGCGCTCCACGTGCTCATGGCCGACGAGGCGTACCCGATCGGGCCGCCCCCGCCGGCGCAGAGCTATCTCGCGATCGACAAGCTGGTGCGCGTCGCCAAGGCCTCCGGCGCCGACGCGGTGCACCCCGGCTACGGCTTCCTCGCCGAGAACGCCGCGTTCGCGGAGGCGTGCGGCGCCGCCGGGCTCGTGTTCGTCGGGCCGCCGCCGGCGGCGATCCGGGCCCTCGGCGACAAGACGGCCGCGCGACGGATCGCGCGCACGCTGGGCGTTCCGACCGTGCCGGGCACGTTCGAGCCCGTGTCCGATCCCGACGCGATGCGCGCGGCCGCCCGCGAGATCGGCTACCCGCTCATGGTGAAGGCCGCGATGGGCGGCGGCGGCAAGGGGATGCGCGTCGTCCGCTCCGAGAGCGAGCTCGAGAGCGCGCTGGCGCTGGCGCGGAGCGAGGCGGCCTATGCGTTCGGCGACGGCGCGGTCTATCTCGAGCGGTACCTGGCCGAGCCCCGACACATCGAGGTCCAGGTGCTGGCCGACGCCCGAGGCCACGTCATCCACCTGGGCGAGCGCGAGTGCTCGATCCAGCGGCGACACCAGAAGCTCGTCGAGGAGTCGCCCTCGCCGTTCGTCGACGGTCCCCTGCGCGAGCGCCTGGGCGAGGCCGCGTGCCGGATCGCCGGCGCGGCCGGCTACGTCAACGCCGGGACCGTCGAGTTCCTGGTGGACGCCGAGCGGAGCTTCTACTTCCTCGAGATGAACACGCGCCTGCAGGTGGAGCACGGCGTCACCGAGATGGTCACCGGCATCGATCTCGTTCGCGAGCAGCTCAGGGTCGCCGCCGGCGAGGCGCTCAGCCACAAGCAGGCCGACGTCGTCCTGCGCGGCGCGGCCATCGAATGCCGGATCAACGCCGAGGACCCGTTCAGCGGCTGGATGCCGTCGCCGGGCACCATCACCGGGCTCCGTGCCGCCACCGGCCCGTGGGTGCGCGACGACTCGGGCGCCTACGAGGGCTACACGGTTCCGCGCTTCTACGACACGCTGCTCGCGAAGCTCATGGTCTGGGGCGTCGACCGCGCGACCGCCATCAGCCGGATGGCCCGCGCGCTCGCCGAGTACAAGGTGGTCGGCATTCTCACGACGATCCCGGTTCTCGCCCACATCGTGGCCCACGAGGACTTTCGCGCCGGCAAGCTCTCGACTGGATTTCTCGACCGCCTCCTGCCCACGCTGACGGCGACGCGGGATCGGGCGCGCGCGGTCGCCGTCATCGCGGCGGTGCTCGCCGAGTACGAGCGCCTGGGCCACCCCACGCTCGTCGAGCCGTCGACGCCGGCCGCCGACAGCTGGCGGACGGGCCGCCGCCCCGGCTGGCGCTCGCCGTGAAATTCGTCGTCACGATCGGCGACGCCACCGAGACGGTCGAGGTGAGCGGCAAGGCTCCCCGGTATCGGGTGACCATCGGCTCGGAGGTGTGGGAGGTGGACGGGCGGCTCACCGCCCAGGGCATCTACTCGCTCCTCATCGGCGGCGCCTCGCACGTCGCCGACGTCCGGGACGAAGGGGGCGCCTGCGTCGTGGACATCGGCGACGAGCGGTACGTGCTCCGGGTCGAGGAGGAGACGCGCCACATCATCCGGACCCGGGGGCGCTCGGCCGCCGGCGCCGGCGCGCAGACGCTCGTGGCGCCGCTGCCGGGCCGGATCGTGCGGGTCGCGGTGAAGCCGGGCGACCGGGTCGAGAAGGGCGACACCCTGCTGGTGATCGAGGCCATGAAGATGGAGAACGAATACCGGGCGGGCAGCGCGGGCACCGTCTCCGAGGTGCGGGTCACGCCCGGTCAGGCCGTGAACGGCGGCGACGTCCTGGTGGTGATCGCCTGATCTAGTGGTGCAGGATCTTCGAGAGGAACTGCCGGGCCCGCTCCGAGCGCGGCGTCCCGAAGAAGTCCTCCTTCTTGTCGTCCTCGACGATCTGGCCGTGGTCCATGAAGATGACCCGGTGCGCGACGCGGCTGGCGAACCCCATCTCGTGGGTCACGACCATCATGGTCATGCCCTCGCGCGCCAGCTCCGTCATGACGTCGAGCACCTCGTTGATCATCTCCGGGTCGAGCGCCGAGGTGGGCTCGTCGAAGAGCATGGCGAGCGGGTCCATCGCGAGCGCGCGCGCGATCGCCACCCGCTGCTGCTGACCGCCCGAGAGCTGCCCCGGATATTTCGCCGCGTGCTGCGAGAGCCCCACGCGCTCGAGGAGCTTCAGCGAGCGCGCCGTCGCCTCGTCGCGCGACCGCCCGAGCACGCGGATTTGACCCAGGCTGATGTTGTCGGTGACGCTCATGTGCGGGAACAGCTCGAAGTGCTGGAAGACCATGCCGATCTGCGCGCGGAGCCGGGTCAGGTTGGTCTTCGGGTCGCCGACCGAGATGCCGTTGACCACGACGTCGCCCTGCTGAAAGGGCTCGAGGCCGTTGACCGTCTTGATCAGCGTGCTCTTGCCGGAGCCGGACGGGCCGCACACGACGACGACCTCGCCCTTGTTCACGGCGGTCGAGCAGCCGTTCAAGACCTGCACGGGTCCGTACCACTTGCTGACGTTCTTCATCTCGATCATCGGCATGACGGCTTCCCCCGAGCTCCGCGAGTCATCGGCCTGGCACGGTCAGCCGGGCCTGGAGCCGCTTCACGAGGCTCGACAGTCCGAAGCTGATCGCGAAGTAGACCACCGCGACGAACAAGTACATCTCGACCAGGCGGCCGTCCCGCTGGGCAACCTTCGAGGCGGCGCCGAGGAAGTCGGTGATGGAGAGCACGTACACGAGCGAGGTGTCCTGGAACAGGATGATGGTCTGCGTCAGCAGCACCGGCAGCATGTTCCGGAACGCCTGGGGCAGCACGATCTGGCCCATCGTCTGCCAGTAGGAGAGCCCCAGGGCGTAGCCGGCCCACATCTGCCCGCGCGGGATCGACTGGATCCCGGCGCGCATGATCTCGCAGTAGTAGGCGGCCTCGAACATCATGAACGTGACCAGCGAGGACAGAAACGCCCCGACCTGGATCGGGCGCGTCGCCCCGAGCAGCCAGCCGCCCATCCAGGGTACGAGGAAGTAGAACCAGAAGATCACGAGCACGAGCGGCGTCGAGCGCATGACGTTCACGTACGCGCTGGCGGCGGTCGAGAGCGTGCGGTAGCTCGCCAGCCGCATCATCGCCAGCAGCGTGCCAAAGACGATCCCGCCCGTCATGGCGAGCGCGGTGAGCGTGAGCGTGAAGGTCATGCCCTCCCGGAACAGGTAGGGCGCGGTGCGGCGGATGATGTCCCAGTCGAAGGCGGTCAGCACGCTCAGTGTCCGGCCATGGGCATCGCCTGCCCCGACCCGATCAGGCCCGGCACCGCCAGCCTCCGCTCGAGCCGGCGCATGCCGATCACGACGATGAGGTTGAGCGCCATGTAGATGAGGGTGGCCGCCGTGAACGCCTCGAAGACCTGGAAGCTGAACTCCTGGATCGACCGCGCGCTCGCGGTCAGCTCGACCAGGCCGATCGTCAGCGCGACGGCGCTGTTCTTGATGACGTTCAAGAACTCCGACGTGAGAGGCGGCATGACGATCCGGATCGCCATCGGCAGCAGGATGAACCGGTAGGTCTGCGGCAGCGTGAGCCCGAGGGCGATGCCCGCCATCCGCTGGCCGCTCGCCAGCGACTGGATTCCCGCCCGCACCTGCTCGGCCACGCGCGCCGAGGTGTAGAGGCCGAGGCAGACCACCGCCGTGTAGAAGGCCGAGCGCGGGAGCTGCTTCAGCCACGTCCCCACGGAGGCGGGCAGGAGCTCCGGCACCACGAAGAACCACAGAAACATCTGGACCAGGAGGGGCACGTTCCGGAACACCTCGACCCACGCGTCGCCGAGGCGCCGCAGCCAGCGGGTCGGCGTGGTCCGCACCACGCCCACGATCATGCCGAGCGCGAGCGCGATCACCCAGGCCGCCATCGCGGTGGCCAGCGTCCAGCCGAGCCCGGCGACGAGGGTGTCGAGATAGGTGCCGCGCCCGTCCGGCGAGAGCTGCCAGAAGATGCCCCAGTTCCAGTTGTACTTCACCTTGGCCACCACGTGCTTGAAGACATCGCTCATCGGCACGTTGAGGTTGACGCCCTTGGGCGGTACCGGCGACAGGAACCACTTCGCGTAGATCTTGTTGATCTCGCCGGTCTTGTAGACGGCCGCCATGGCCCCGTCCACGACCTTCTTGAAGGACGGGTCGTCCTTGCGGAGCATGATGCCGTAGGGCTCGACCGAGAGCGCCTCGGCGGAGATCGTCCACTCGGCCGGGGTCTTCGAGCTCGCGACCAGGCTGTAGAGCAGGATGTCGTCCATGAAGAAGGCGGCGGCCCGGCCCGTCTCGACCATCAGGAACGCCTCGGCGTGGTCCTTCGCCGGCAGGATCGTGATGCCGAGGTTCTTCTGTCCGTTGAGCTCGGTGATCTGCTTGATGTTCGTCGTGCCCGACGTCGAGACGACCGTCTTGCCCTTGAGGTCGTTCAGGTCCTTGAGGTTCGCGGCCTTCTTGCTGACGAAGCGGTTCGCCGTCACGAAGTGCGTGATCGTGAACGACACCTGCTTCTGCCGCTCGAGGTTGTTGGTGGTCGAGCCGCACTCGAGATCGATGGTGCCGTTGGCCATCAGCGGAATGCGCGTGGCCGAGGTGACCGGATTCAGCTTCACCTGGAGGTTGGGCATCTTCAGCTCCGCCTTGACCGCGTCGACGATCTTGCCGCAGAGGTCGATCGCGTAGCCGATGGCCGACTGCTTGTCGTCGAAGTACGAAAAAGGGATCGACGCGTCGCGATGGCCGAGCGTGATCACGCCTGTCTCCTTGATCTTCTTGAGCGTGCCCTCCTGGGCGCCCGCCGGCGGCCCCACCAGCGTGAGGGCGCACACGGTGACGAGGCCGACGGAGACCAGGCGTCTGCAATTCTTCATGGTGTCGTGTTCTCCTGACTATGGGTTGTGAGGTCGCTCCACTATAGACCATGTCCCGCTCCGCCGCGCACGGGTGGGTACAATGATCCGGCCGATCGATCGACCCCGGCCAGGAGGAACACGATGCCGCTGACCCCCGCCGCGTTCACCGAAGCGCTGCTCCGCGAGGCGCGTGAGACCCACCCCTGGCTCCACCATCCGCTCTTCCACATGATCTGGGACGGCAAGCTGGGCCGGCCCCAGCTCCAGAACGTGATCCGGCAGCAGGGCGCCTTCTTCCTGGACACGCTGCGCCACGCG
>QHSM01000496.1 GCA_003221595.1 Candidatus Rokuibacteriota bacterium
CGTCGCCGCGGTGACCTACGGAGGAGAGGTCAGCCTCACCATCGTCAACGTCGTGAGCCCGCAGGACGTCAAGATCTGGGAGCCCACCTCGATCACGGCCAAGAAGGGCGATCGTGTCTCGCTCCGGCTGGTCAACAAGCACACCGACGAGCACGGCTACGAGATCGCGGCCTTCGGCGTGAAGGAGGTCGTGGCGGGCGACAGGACGGCCTCGGTCAGCTTCGTCGCGGACAAGGCCGGCGTGTTCCCGATCAAGTGCCAGCTGCATCCTGCTCACGTGGTCGGCCAGCTGGTCGTCCTCGAGTAGCTCCGGTTGGCGGCGCGTCCCGGGGCCATCGGGCTGCTCGCCTCGGCTCTGGGGCTGGGGCTCGCGCTGGGCGCCTCGGGACAGCCCGATATTCCCGCGGGCGAGCGTGTATTTCGCGACAACTGCGCCGTCTGCCACGGCGCCACCGGCGACGGCCAGGGTATGGCCGCGCATCATTTCAAGATGCCGCCGCGTGATCTCACCAAAGGCCGCTTCAAGTTCCGCTCGACGGCGTCTGGACAGATCCCCTCGGACGCGGACCTCGTCCGGACGATCGTTCGGGGCATTCCGTCGACCGGAATGGTCCCGCAGGATCACCTGAGCGGCGACGAGGTCCGGGCGGTGATCGCCTTCGTGAAGAGCCTGTCGCCACGCTTCGCCGACGGCAAGGCGCCCAGGGTGCTGGCGATCCCGGCGGCGCCGCCGGCGACACCCGAGGCTATCGGGCGAGGGGCACGGGTCTACGTGAAGGGCGAGTGCGCCGAGTGCCACGGCAAGGAAGCTCGCGGCGACGGGCCCTCCGCCAAGGACCTATCCGTTCGACCGTCCGATCTGACGCGACGGCCGTTCAAGAGCGGCCCCACCACCGGAGACATCGTCCGCACGCTCTTGACCGGGCTCGATGGCACGCCCATGCCCTCGTACTATCAGGTCCTGGAGGACGACGAGCTGTGGGACCTCGCCTACTGGCTCGACTCGCGCGCCGGGCCGCCCGAGACGACCGACGACGAGCGCGCCGGCTGGCACGTCGAGCGGATGCATCAGCGGCGCGCCCGCTAGCGACGAGCGTACGTCAGCGAATGGTGCGTCAATAGCCTGCCGCTACCACTGACGCTCTCGGCGACGCCGTACACGAGCCGTCGGCCGAGCTTCACGACGCGCGCCGTGCAGCGAAAAGACTCGTGGCGGGCGGCGTCCAGGAACGCGCTCGTCATGGCCGCCGTCACCGACCCGTCACTCGATCCCAGGCGGGTCATGATCGCCAGCCACATCGCCACATCCGCGGCCGCCATGAACACCTGACCGCCCACGATGCCGCCGGGGCGCTCGAAGAGCGGCTGAAACGGCACGTCGAGCGTGCACTGTCCCGGAGCGATCGCGTGCAGGCGGAAGCCGTAGGCGCGCGTGAACGGGACCTCCGCGAGCAAGTGTCGGAGCTCCGCTTCGGTGGCGGCGAGATCCATCGGCGTCGTCACAGGGCCGCCAGCACCCGCCGGGCCTGCTTCAGGTGATCGATCACGTGCAGCCGCCAGGTGATCGAATAGGCCTTCCAGTCGAGCTCCTCGATCCAGTGCACCGGGACGACCTTCCCCCGCTCGTCGGCGACATTGACGACCATCACGATCGGAGCGCGGGCCTCGGTGGCGAAGTCCGACGGCACCGCACCGAGCGTGCGGAGGATCTCGCCGTGAACGCGCGCGAGCTCGCCGCGGAGCCAGGGCCAGGGTCGGACGAGCGGAGCCTTCGACTGCAACCCCGCCGGAATCGCCTCGCCCGGTGGGCGTCGCCCCGCCAGCAGGCACCACAGCTCGTCCAGGCCGGGCCGGTGGGTCTCGACGAGGTGATCGACGATCTCGTGAATCGTCCACTCCCCGGCGGTGGCGGTCCGCGCGGCCGCCGCCGCCGGAACCGTGTCCAGGAAGGCCTCGAGCGACTCGAACGCCTCCGCGATCCCCTCGCGCAGCGCGGCGGCCGGCGCCAGCGTCCCCCTCGCGGCGAAATACTCGCGGGCCTTCGTCTTGGCGCCTTCGATCGTGTCGGGGCTCATGCGATCTCCTTCGCCAGGTAGCGCGTCACGGCCTCTCCGCAGAATCGCGACGCTTCGGCCACGCCGAACGCGGCGGGATCGAACGTCAGCTGGAGGGAGACGCCGTCCACCAGCCCGAGGATCACCGCGGCCGCCCGCAGCACGTCGGTGCGGCGGAAGCGCCCGGCCCGCACCCCTTGCGCCACCACGGCGCCGATCATTCGCCGCATTCGATCGTAAAGGGCCGCGTTGATCTCGCGAAGCCGGCGGTCGTGCATCATCTCGCCCCAGAACTCGACGAACACGATCCAGAAGGCACGCTCCTCGACCGCGAGCCGCAGGCACGCCTCGACGAGCGCCCGGAGCCGCGCCCGCGCGTCCCGTGGCCCGCGGGCCTGGGCGGCGGCGACCCGGCGATCTAGATCGGCCGTGACCGACTCGAGCGCGGCGACGAGGATCGCCCGCTTGTCGGCGAAGTAGTAGTGGAGAATGCCCTGGCTCAGGCCGGTCTCGCGCGCCACCTTCTTCATGGTGAGCCCGGAGTAGCCGTCGCGGGCGAGACATCGGATGGTGGCCCGCACGATCTCGGCGCGCCGCAAGGGCGCCACCCCGCGTCTGGGACTCACGCGCGATCCTCCTTTTTTGATTGGACGACCAATTATCTTCGCGAGCCGGCCCGGCGTCAAGGGGACAGGTTTCGCGCGAGCCTAGCGGCGGCCGCTGTCTCCGCTCGCGCCGGGGATCAGATAGGCCGCGAGCGCCTGCTGGACCTCGTTCTTGATGATCGGCCGCTTCAGGAGGACCTCGGCGGCGTTGTGGGCCGCGGTGTTGGCCTTGAGGATCTCCTGGGCCCCGGATCGATGATGAAGCCGCCCGGCAGGAGATTGGGGCGGCGCCGGATCGCACCGCAGCTTGCTCATCGGGCGTCCTCCATCGTCAGGACGGAGAGGCAGTGCGCCGGCGCTCGGCGGCGCGCTCGGCTTGCAGCCGCTCGAGCTCGACCACCGAGTGATCCGCGAAGGTCATCGCCTCGGCGATGGCCGGATGGCGCTCGCCGATGAGCCGATGCATCAGCTGGCAGACGCGGCGATAGGCAGGATGTCCCTGGGGCGCCGTCCGTAGCTCGATGACGTGCATCGCCTCGCGGGCGTTCATCTCCATGTAGAAGCGCACGCGATACGCCATCGCCACGCGTCGGGCACGGCGTGGCCGTGGCGCGGCGTGAGCCGCTGCCACTCGAGCGTGAGCAGCCGGTGGCGCTGCAGGTCGCGAAACGCGCCGTAGTCGCCGAGCACGTCGAAGCGATACGACGTCCGCTCGAATGCCCGGCCCGGCCGGTGACGCCGATTGAGCCGCTTGCCGACGTAGGCCGCCAGCACCGCCGCGCGCTCGTCCCGTGTCATCCGGCGCGCCGCCTCCAGGAGCTCGGCGTCGCCGCGGCTCGAGACCGCGTACAGCGCCGCGGCGACGACCTTCAGCTCGCCGTCGGGATCGAAGTCGGTGAGCGTGACCTCCTCGGCCTCGCCGGCGACCGCGCCCGCCGTCCGCGGCGCGGCCGCGCTCGCCGGCTCCACCAGCCGCCGCGCGATCTCGCGCGTCTCGCGGCGCGTCTCCTCGAGGTAGGCGCTCCAGGCGCCGCCGCGCTCCGCGACGTCGACCCGCTTGAGGAACGCGGGAATGACCTTTCGCAGCTCGACCAGCATCAGGTCGGCGTAGACCCTCACCTCGCGCAGCGGATGGGCCCGCATCCGGAGCAGGAGCTGCTCGTAGCCCTGGCCGGTCCCGTAGATGCCCACGTTCGATGTCGTCGCCGCGGGCAAGAGGCCGCGGAGGGTGTCGAGGGCCTTGGCGCGGATGGTCGTCCGGTAGACGCCCTCGGCCTCGGCCGGGTCGCGCGGGAACTTCCGCTCGAAGAACGCGCGAAGCTGCGGGAGCCAGACCCGGTAGATGTCGAAGCTGCGGTCGAGCGTCGCGACGTAGCGCTCGCGCAGCGCCCCGGTGAGCTCGGCCGGGACGTGGTAGCGATAGGCTCCCTGGGGCTGGTCGTCGTAGGGAATGTAGCGCGTCGATTGCTCGAGATAGGACATGAGACGGCCCCACTCGAGGATCTTGGTCAGGAGGTTCGAGGCGCCCTCGCACGCCAGGTGCACGCCGCCGAGCTGAGCCACCGAGTCGTCGCCGTACTCGACGAACACGCGCTCGTAGAGCTGCTCGGCCCGTCGCGTGCCGGCGTCGGTGTCCGGCGCGCCGCGGCTCGCGGCCGACGCGAGGCCGCCGACGCCGAGGAATTCGTCGACGAAGAGGCGGCGGAGCGACTTCGGCGAGCGCGAGTAGCGCGCGAACAGCGCGCCTTTCACGACCTCGGGCAGGTTGACGAGCGCGAAGACGGGGCCGTCGAGGTTGGTGACGTACGGCGCGAGAGCGGCCCGCTCCTCCGGGGTGAACTCTTCGGCCATCCCAGGCCGATGGTATCAGATCGGCCGGCGCCCCGCGGCATGCCCGGGGCGCCGGCCGCCACGAGACGCGCTATGCGATCGCCACCGAATTGCCGGGTGACCCGGTCGCGCCCTTGATGGGCACCGGGTTGAACGACCAGGCGAACTCGTACGCCTTGTCCG
>QHSM01000470.1 GCA_003221595.1 Candidatus Rokuibacteriota bacterium
TCCCGATACTCGTCTTCGAACGGGTCGCCGGCTACGACATTCCGATCGTCTGCAACGTCGTGGCGAGCCGGAGGGCGCTCGCGTTCGCCCTCGGTGTCGACGAGCGCGCCCTCGCCGCGGAGTACGCCCGCCGCATCAAGGAGTACGTCAAGCCCGTCGTCGTCCCCAAGGCGCCGTTCGGTCACCGGGTGCTCACGGGCGGGGCGCTCGATCTCGCGAAGCTTCCGATGCCGCTCTACTTCCCCGGCGACGCGGGCCGTTACCTCACCGCCGGCATGCTGGTGGCGCGTGATCCCGACACCGGCGTCGAGACCGAGGGTTACCATCGCTTCCAGCTCAAGGGGCCCGATCGCATGGGCGTCAGCCTCCACTCGCGCCGGCGCATGTTCGAGTATCAGCGGCGCGCCGAGGCGAAGGGCCGCGCGCTGCCGTGCGCGATCGTCCTCGGGCTCCATCCGCTGGTGTCCATGGGCTCGCTCGCCTATCCCCCGCCCGACGTGGGCAAGTTCGAGGTCGTTGGCGGGCTCCTGGGCGAGCCCCTCGAGGTCGCGCCGTGCTCGACCATCGACCTCCACGTCCCGGCCGCCGCCGAGATCGTCATCGAGGGCGAGATCCTCCCGGACGTGCGCGAGCCCGAGGGGCCCTTCGGCGAGTTCACCGGCTACTTCTCGCGCCGCTCGACCGAGCACGTCTTCGTCGCGAAGGCCATCGCCCTGCGCGAGAAGC
>QHSM01000471.1 GCA_003221595.1 Candidatus Rokuibacteriota bacterium
CCCGAACGTGCGCGGCGTGCACGTGCCGCTCTCGGGGACCTCGTCGTTTACGGCCTACGTGTCGATCGCCCAGAGCCGGCCGGGCGAGGCCAAGCACGTCATTCCGATCGTTCTCGGCGTCGACCACTACCTGAAGCTGGTCGTCGTTGTCGACGACGACATCGACGTCTTCGACGAATCCGAGGTGCTCTGGGCGATCGCCACCCGCATGCAGGCCGACCGCGATCTGGTCGTGATCTCCGGAAGCCTCGGCGCGCTGCTCGATCCGAGCGCCGACGAGCGAGGCGTCACCGCCAAGCTCGGCATCGACGCGACGCGCCCCTTCGGCGAGCCGTTCGCCGAGAAGCTCGTGATGCCGCCCGCGAAGATGACATGAAGCTGGACATCACGCCGCACCGGCGCGGCCCGGGGTTCTGGCAGGTCTCGAGCGTGCACCAGAGCCTCCACACCGGCGCCCACATCGACTCGCCCCTGCACGTCTTCCGTGACGGCATCACCACCGCCGAGATCTCACTCGACCAGGTAATGGGCGAGGCGCTGGTGGTCGATCTCTCGTTCGCGGGGGCCAATCACGCCATCACGATCGACGACCTCAAGCGCGGGGGCGCCGACGACGTGCGCACGGGCGACATCGTGCTCCTGCGTACGGACTGGACGGACAAGATGTACGGCCGGTGGCCCGACTACTTCACGCAGTCGCCCTACTTCCCGCCAGAGTCGGCCGAGTGGCTGGTGGCGAAGGGCCCGAAGAACATCGGCTTCGATTTCTTCGAGGAATATTGCGCGCGGCTGCCGGACTTCTCGTCCGAGGACTTCCCGATGCACCGGGTGATCCTCGGGGCGGGCGTCGTGATCATGGAAGGCTTGACGAGCCTGGGCGCGCTCCCCCGTCGGCGCGTGGACTTTGCGGCGCCGTTCTACAAGATCGCCGGCACCGAGGGCGCACCAGCGCGCTTCTTCGCTACGGTCTAGCTTCGTCTTCCGTCAGCTTGGCTCGGGAGGCGCGGCCGGGGGCAGCGGCGGGGTGCGAGAGGGGTCGCCGGACCACGCGGCGCGCGTGCGCTGCTCCGCGGCGGCTGGGCTCCATCCGGGCGCGCGCCTCCCGCTTCCCCGTTACGGGAACGGGTCCGGTCGACCCCTCTCGCACCCCGCCGCCGCCCCGCCGCGTTGACCGTGCTCGGGTGGTGAACTGTCCGATTCTGGACCGCGCGACGAAACGTGCAGCGCTTCCAGGCGTCGGTGGCCGCCGCGGCGTTGTAGGAGGGGCGGTAGTCGGCGTGGAAGCCGTGACCGGCGCCCGGGTAGACGACGACCTCGACGTTCGGGTTGTGCTGCTTCACCAGTTCGCCGAAGCGGCGCGCGTCTTCGGGCTTCGGGTTCTGGTCCGTCTCGCCGTAGAGCCCGAGGAACGGAGCCTTGATGTCTCTGGCGAGATCGAAGCCGCTCACCGGGCCCGCGGCACCCTGATACGGACGCGCAGGCGGCCCGTACCAGGCGACCGCGGCCTTCATGTCCGGATTCGTGGCCGCCACCTGATACACGGTCGATCCGCCCCAGCACCAGCCGGTGACCCCCACGCTGGTCGCCTTCACGTTGGGCCGCGTCTTGGCCCAGTCCACCGCCGCCTTGCAGTCGCCCAGGGTCTGCTCACGCTTCTGGGCGAGCACGATCTTCAGGATGTCCTGGACGTTCGGGATCTGCGCGACGCCCCCCTCGCGCTTGAACAGCTCGGGCGCGACCGCGTAGTACCCGGCCTTGGCGAACCGCCGGGTGCAATCGCGGATGTACTCGTGGACACCCCAGATCTCGGAGAGGACCAGCACGATCGCATGGTCCTTGCCGGTCGCGGGGCGCGCCTCGTACACCGGCATCTCGTAAGTGCCGATCTTGACGACCTGATCGCCCGCGACGATCCCGTCGGTGTCGGTCTTGATCGCCTGGGCCAGCACCTTGTCGACGGCGATCGCGTACCCGGCGAACGTGGAGGTGGTGGCGAGCATCTGGCGGCGGGTCAGCATCGGTAAACCCCCTTGATCTATAAGCGCGTCTCGGCCGGCGGGGCCCCAGCCCCGCGACGGCCTGCAGCGCGCACACCGGTGATTGTGCGTCGGGGCCGGGCCCCGCGGATGATACTATCTAACTCGCACCACTTCGGTGCGGTTTCAGCGCTCTTCCCGTCTCAGGGAGGATTATGGACCTCCTCGAAGTCAAGAGCCGTATCGCCGAAGCCCTCGTGGAAGCGATATTCCGCCGGGCCCGGTACCAGATCCGGCCCTTTCGCAACAACACGTCACCCCTGAGGTTCGGGCGGGAGGACTTCTCGCCGGATTTCCGCGTGTCGTCCGAGGCGGAGTCCACGGACGAGGGGGAATTCCTGGTCGAGGTGAAGTATCGGCCGTCGGCCTACCAGTTCGTCTCCGTCGAGAACCAGCGGGGCGAGCGCTCGATCTTCTACATGGCCCGCCGACAGTGGCCGAATCTCTACTTCATCCTGGTGACCGACCGGCCGGAGGCCGGACGCTCGTGCTTCCAGGCCATCGCCTTCGGCTCGATGCGCGCCGGCGAGCCGTTCCGCACCGTCGATCTCGTCGAGCTGAAGGAGCTTCGCATCTTCCAGCAGAACATCGAGGATCACGAGGAGCTGATTCGCCGCATCTTCGCGCTCCTGACCGGCGCCCAGCCCTGAGGCCGCCTCAGAGCGCCCGGGCCACCAGCCCGACACCGAGGATCGCCAGGAACACCAGCACCGCCCGGTTGAACGCGCGCTGATCCAGCCTGTCCTGTAGCCGCACGCCGAGCCAGAAGCCCGCGAGGCTCGCCGCGGTGAGCCCGAGCGTCGCGGGCACGAGGTGCCAGCCGAAGAGGCCGTACCAGGCGAGCGTCAGGAGCTGCACGCCCTTCACGACCAGGAACGTGAACGCGATCGAGCGCACGAACTCGCGCTTGTCCATGCCGAGCGCCACGAAGTAGAGCGCCAGCGCGGTCCCGGGAGCATTGGTGATGCCGCCCATGACACCCGCGACGAGCCCGACCGGCGGCGCGAGCCGCCGCTCCCAGCCCCCGGGGATACGCGGGGTCACTCGCACCAGGTCGAGCACGACGAAGCCCAGCACGAACGCGCCGAGAATCAGCGTCACCGCTCGCGTCGAGAGCACCACGAGCAGCTTCGTGCCGACGATCGTGCCCAGGATGGTGAAGACCAGCAGCGGCACCAGCCGGCGCGGCGCGTCGCCGACCGGGCCCTGCCGGCGAAGCTGGAGACCGTCCATCACGAGGTTCGGGACGACCAGCAGCGGCACGGCGGTCTTCACGTCGACGACGAGCGCCAGGAGCGGCGTACCCAGCGTGGGGAACCCGAAGCCGATCGCTCCCTTGACGAAGGCGGCGACGAAGACGGCGGCGGCCGCGGCGAGCGCTAGCGCGAGAGAGCCTCGCGCAGGACCTCCGCCGGGTGCTTGGCCCGGCGACCGGCCAGGTGCTGGATCTGCTGGCGGCAGGAGATGCCCGGCGCGACGATCTCGGTCTCCGCGGGTGCGGCCTTCACGGCCGGCGCCAGGCGGCGGTTGCCAAGCGTGACCGAGATGTCGTAGTGCTCGCGCTCGAAGCCGAACGATCCCGCCATGCCGCAGCAGCCGGAGTCGACCTCCTGCACCTCGAAGCCCGCCCAGCGGAGCGCTCCCACCGTCGGCGCGTTGCCGACGAGCGCCTTCTGGTGACAGTGCCCGTGCAGCAGCGCCGTCTTGCCGTGGCCCCCGAACGAGAGCGTGAGGCCCCGCGCGCGCTCGCGCAGGAGAAATTCCTCGAAGAGGAGCGACTGCCCGGCGACAGCCCGCGCGTCGTCGGTGCGCACGAGGTCGACCGTCTCGTCGCGCAGGGTCAGAAGACACGAGGGCTCGAGCCCGACGATGGCCACCCCGCGCCGCGCGTACGGCGCCAGCCGCGCCACGTTCCAGGCCGCGTGCTCGCGCGCCTCGGCGAGCATGCCCTTGGAGATGAGCGGCCGCCCGCAGCACTTCCGGTCCACCAGCACGACGCGATAGCCGCCCGCCTCCAGCACCTCGACGGCGGCCCGCGCGATGTCGGGCACGTTGTAGGTCGTGAACGTGTCGTTGAACAGCACGACCTCGCCGCGCGGCGCCGTCGCGGGCGGCGGGCGGTGCCTGAACCAGTCGGTGAACGGCTCCGACGCCAGGGACGGCAGCGGGCGGCGGCGATCGATGCCCACGATCTTCTCGAGGGCCCAGCGGCTCACGGAGAGGCCTGACAGCCAGTTGAAGAGCGCCGGCGCGCGCGACGCCAGACGATTCATCCGCGCGACGCGCCCGAACATGCGATTGCGGAGCGGCAGCCCGTTGGCCTGGTAGTAGTGGTGGAGAAACTCGTACTTCAGCTTCGCCATGTCGACGTTGGCCGGGCACTCCGCCTTGCATCCCTTGCACTCGAGACAGAGATCCATGACCCGGTAGAGCCGTTTGCCGGTGAACTCCGCCGGCGGCACCCGTCCCGAGAGCACGGCGCGGAGCGCGTTGGCGCGGCCGCGCGTCGAGTGCTCCTCGTCCTTCGTCGCCATGTACGACGGGCACATGGTGCCCTCGAGCGTCTTGCGGCAGGCGCCGACGCCGTTGCACATCTCGATGGACGCCGCGAACCCGCCCTGCTCGGAGAAGTCCAGGAGCGTCTTCGGCGCCCACGTCGTGTACTGGGCGCCGTAGCGCTGGTGGTCGGTCACCGCGGCCGGCGCGACGATGTTGCCGGGGTTCATCCGGTTGTCCGGGTCGAAGGCGTGCTTGAGCTCCCGGAATGCCTGCATGATCCGCGGGCCGTACATCCGCTCCAGGAAGGGGCTGCGCGCCCGCCCGTCGCCGTGCTCGCTGGAGATAGTCCCGCGGAACTTCACCACCAGGTCGGTGATCTCGTCCGCGATGGCGCGCACCTGCTCGAGGCCGCGCGGGGTCTTGAGGTCGATGACCGGACGAATGTGCAGGCAGCCGACGGAGCAGTGGCCGTAGTAGGCGCCGACCGTGTCGTGCTTGGCGAAGATTTCCCGGAAGCGCGCGACGAACTCCGCCAGGTGCCGGGGCTCGACCGCGGTGTCCTCGACGAAGGCGATCGGCTTCTTGTCGCCCTTCATGCCCAGCAGCAGGCCGAGCCCCGCCTTGCGAAGAGTCCAGATCGACTGCACCTCGGCCGGCTCGTGGGCGGTGTGGGCGGCGTAGCCGAACCGCTCGCGCTGCCGGCGCGCCTCGAGCGCTTCGACCTTGGCGCGGACCTCGCTCTCCGATTCGCCCGCGTACTCGACGATCATGATCGCCGCCGGGTCGCCCTGGACGAAGCCCATGCGCTTGGACTGCTCGATGTTGCGGCGCGCCAGGTCGAGGATCATCTTGTCGGTCAGCTCGACCGCGTACGGGCCCGTCTCGAGGATCGACTGCGAGGACTCGAGCGCGTCCTGGACGTCGCGGTAGTGAATGACGTCGACGGCCGTCCGCTTCGGTCGCCGCACCAGGCGCATCTTCGCTTCGACCACCGCCACGAACGTCCCCTCCGAGCCGACGATGAGGCGCGCCACGTTGAGGGGCTCTGCGCCGGACCGCGGCGGCCGAAGCCCGACGCCCACCAGCTCGTTCAGGTTGTAGCCGGACACGCGGCGCCAGTGAGCCGGATAGCGCGTGCGGATCTCGTCGCCGTAGGTCTCGCGAATCCGGGCGATCTCGCGGTAGATCTGGCCTTCCAGCCCCGGCGCCTTGCACTTGGCGGCGAACTGCTCGGGCGTCACCTCGCCGAAGACCGCGCGCGAGCCGTCGGCGAGGATGGTCGTCAGCTCGATCACGTGGTCGACCGTGAGCCCGTAGGCGATCGAGTGAGAGCCGCCCGAGTTGTTCCCGAGCATCCCGCCGAGCGTCGCGCGGTTCGAGGTGGAGGTGTCCGGGCCGAACAGGAGGCCCATCGGGCGGACGTGGTGGTTCAGATTGTCCTGCACGAGGCCGGGCTGCACCCGGGCCCACAGCTCCTCGGTGTTCACCTCGAGGACGCGGTCCATGTAGCGCGAGCAATCGAGCACGAGCGCGTGATTGACGGTCTGGCCGGTGAGCGACGTCCCGCCGCCGCGCGGGAGAAGCGCGACGCCGAGCTTGCCGGCCACCTCGATCGCGGCCTGGACGTCGTCGGCGTCGCGGGGAACGACGACGCCCACGGGCTCGACCTGGTACATGGAGGCGTCGGTCGAGTAGAGGAGGCGGGATCCCTGATCGAACCGGACGTCTCCGCGGATTCTCCCGCGGAGCTCACGCTCGAGGTCGTTCACGGCGTCATTATACTCGGTGGTCACGGGCCGAGCGCTACGGGTACTATAGCGGGGTGGCCGCTCGCCGGCTCGCCCTCGTCCTCGTCCCGATCCTCGCGCTCGCGTTCCGCGCCGAAGCGGCGCCGGCGGCGCCGGGATTCAAGGTCACCCTCCTCGATGGTACGACCACGATCGACTCGCACGACCTGGTCGGCAAGAAGATCCTGGTGCTGCGCTTTCAGGCGTCCTACTGCAAGCCATGCGCGAAGGAATCCCCGGCGCTCAGCCGGCTCTTCGACCGATACGGGCCCCGTGGCGTCGACGTGCTGGCGATACATGTCCAGGACACCGCGGCCGACACGCGGGCCTTCGTGCGCAAGTACAAGCCCACCTATCCGATCGCGCTCGACCCGAAGCTGACGATCGGCAACGGCTTCGGCTTCAAGGGTACGCCCTACACCGTCGTGATCGACCTGAAGGGCGAGATGGCGGCGCGACTCTCGGGCGAAGCGGCGGTCGCCAGGCTGCCGCGCATCCTCGACGAGCTCCTGAAGAAGGCGCCGCCGCTCTCGTGAGTCAGAGCTTGAGCATCACCTTGATCGCCTGGTCTTCCTTCCGGTCGAAGATCGCGTAGCCCTTCGGCGCATCGGTGAGCGCCATCGGTGATGGCCTTCATGACGATGTCCTTTCCTCGTACAAGGCAAGCGCGGCGGCGCCCCGCACGCCGATTCGCTTGTCCCCCGGAACGATCGTGATGCGCGTGGCGGCGAGCGCGCGCGGCAGCGTGTACTCGGCCGCGGCGCCGAGAATCTTCGGCTCGAGTGGCACCAGGGACTGGGCAACCCCGCCGGTGACGACGACGACCTCGGGATTCAAGCCGTTCACGATGATCCCGATCATGGCGCCCAGGGCCTGGCACGCCTCGTCGACGATCGCGGCCGCCACGTGGTCGCCGTCCGCGGCGGCGCGAAAGACGAGGGGCGCCGTGATGCCCTGGGAATCGCCCGCTGCCGCCTTGACCAGCGCCGCCTCCGGATGGCCGGCCGCGCGCGCCCGGGCCGCGTCGGCGATCCCGCGCCCGCTCGCGTAGATCGACAGGCATCCGCGACCGCCGCAGAAGCACCGTTCGCCGTCGAACTTGACGGGCACGTGGCCCAGCTCGCCGCCGAAGCCCGCCGCGCCCCGGACGATCCGGCCGTCGAGCACGATGCCGGCGCCGATTCCCGTCCCGGCCGCGAGGACGACGAGCGAACGGCTGCCCCGGCCGGCTCCGAACATCCACTCCCCGAGCGCGAGGGCGTTGACGTCGTTGTCCACGAAAACCGGCAGTCCCAGACGCTCGCCGAGCTCCCCGGCCAGGGCTCGTCCGGCAAGCGCGGGGACGTGAGTGACGGGCTCGCCGATCCGGCCGCGCGCGGCGTCGACCGGTCCGGGTACCCCGACGCCCGCGGCGCCGATGGTCTCCGCGCGGCGGCCGACGGCCTTGCGCACGCCCGTGATCAGCGCGGTCATCGTCGCGAGCGGGTCGGCCGCCCCGTGCGTCGGCGCGCTCTGCCAGCCGATCACGTCGCCGTCAGCCGTCACCACCCCTGCCGCGGTCGTGGTGCCGCCGACATCAACTCCGAGGATCAACCGGCTCATGAGGTGCCGCCCGCCAAGTACCTGAGGCTACAGGCCGCCGAAGTGGCAGAGCTCGATGCCCAGGCTCGCCGCCGCCGCGCGCGCCGCCGGGGTTCCGAGGCCGACCATCTCCGTCTCGCGCTGCCGCCCGTAGCGGCTGTACGTCAGCGCGTCGTCGAGCCACCCCGGGTGCGTCATGAATTCCGAGACGCCCGGAGGCAGTTGCCGGAGGTGGGCGAGCGTCCGGGCGAGCGACCAGTACGGCCCGGGCCCGGACTCGCCGAAGAAGTGATCAGGCGTCCGCAGGCCCACCGATCTCGCCCGGGCCCGGGCCTCAGGATTCTGGCTCCGCACGGGCACGCCGAGGCGCTTTGCCGCGCCGAGCACGACCTCGGCGACCGGAGCCAGGAGTCCGACGTGGTGGTGCGTGTCGAGGTGCGTGGGCGGCCTCCGCACGAGCGACTCGAACTTGTCGATCTGCGCCGCCACCTCGCGCTCGATGTCCCTGGCGTTCGCCCTCGCCGCGGCGTGGCGCGCATCCCGCACGAAGCGGCCGTCGGTGTCGACGAGCGACCGGCCCCCCGAGAGCGGGCGTCCGAGCGTGAGGTTCACGTGGAGCCCGACGCCGAGGCCGCTGTCGCGGAGCGCGCGCACCGACTCGGCGCCGATCGCCCCGGTGGCCAGGAGCGTCGTGCTGCTGACGATTCCGTGCCGATGCGCGGCCAGGATTCCGGCGCTGACCCCCGGCGCCAGGCCGAAGTCGTCCGCGTTGACGATGAGGCGGCGCGTCATCGGGCCGTCACGCCGGCAGGGCGCCCTGGATGACGAGCCGCTCGACGGTCTCGGGCTGGCCCGCCGGGACCGAGGCCTCGGTGTCGAGCGCGCGGATGTGCTCCAGACGCTCGTACGCGATCCGGGGAAACGACTCCACCTCGCGGGCGACGATCGACGGCGCGAGCCCCGCCGCCTCGAGCTTCGCGAAAGCAGTCTTCTGGCCGAGGAACGCGAAGAGGGTGAAGACGAGCCGGCCGCCCGGCAGCAGATGGTGGCGGGCGCCCTCGATCACGCGGTCCAGCATCTCCCAGCCGTCGGCGCCGCCGTTGTCGGCGAGCGCGGCCGCGTCCCTTCGGACGCGATCGGCGGGCGTGGGCATCTGCGGCGCGTTCGTGCAGACGAGATCGAAGCGCTCGTCCGCGACGGGCGCGTAGCAGTCGCCGAGCCGCGCGTCGACGACGACACCGTTGAAGCTCGCGTTCGTCTGGATCACCGCGACCGCCTCCGGGAGGATGTCGGTCGCGACGACCCGGGCGCCCGCCTGCGCGGCCAGCACGGCCGCCAGGCCGAGGCCGGCGCCGATCTCGAGGACACGCTCGCCGGGACGGACCGCGAGATTCTGGCAGAAGAACAGCGAGCCGGCCTTGGGCGGCTGGACGGCGTCGGGGACGCGAAACACGCACCCGCGCCAGGTGAAGAGGTGGACGCCCGGGTCGCTACTTGCCAAGGACGCGCCGGAAGTAGAGCCGGAGCGCTTCTTTGAGCTGGGCGCGCGCGCCCGCGGAGGTCTTCGCGTCCTCGAGCTGATCGATGTCGAGCTGGAGCGGAACGCCCTCGCGCTTCACGCCGTCGAGCTCGGCGGTCAGGCCGCACCGCTCGTCCGATTCGGTGAAGACCAGCTTCGCCCGCTTGAAGGCGCCGTCGTCCTGCGCGAGCTGCTGCACGGTCTCGACGATGACCCGCTTGATCTCCTCGGCCTCGGCCGCCGGAACGGTCGAGAACGCGGCGGTCAGACTCACGTCGGCCATCAGGGCACGAGGTACTGCGTGATGTCGACCAGCGTCGAGTCCTTGAAGTAGAGGTTCCAGCCGTCGGGGTAGACCCACGCCTCGGTGGCGTTGCCCTTGATGTACGGCCAGTACCGGCGGGCGAGCTTTTCCATCTCGGCCTCCTCGGTGGTCCTCGCCATGGGCGGGCCGAGAAGGATCAGAACCTGCTCGTTGGTCTGCCCGACCGACGCCTGCTTCATGAAGCGGAACGTCATCACGTCTTGCGAGTTGGCGGCGTCCGGGTGGCTGTGCAGGTACTGCGAGATCTTGAGGTCGAGCTGGTTGTCCCAGTGGCGGCGCTCGTCGAAGTTGGGCTCCCGGCCGTTCGCCAGGTAGACGGTCGTCGTGAACAGGTCCTCGGCCATCGGGCCTTGCGTCGTCCGCTGCTCCTTCACCCGGAGCGTCCCGCACCCCGCCAGGATCGCCAGGATGGCCACGAGCGCGATGCCCTTCACGCTTCGAATCATATCAGGGCGGACTCCAGAACGATGCCACGATCGATCGTCCGCGCCACGTGGGTCAGGAGCCGGCTCGTCTCGGCGGGCACCTCGTCGCTGTCCGCCAGCTGCCGGAGCACGTCGATCAGCCGGCGCATGGCTCGCATCAAGTCCCCCTCGTGGCCGCCGAACGACTCCTCGACGATCCCGCTCCAGTCGTCCTCCCCGGCCGCCCACCGAAAGACCGAGGGCATGAACCCGGCGTGAACGGCGACGGGGACCCGCAAGTGGCGCGCCCGCTGCGCCTCCTGCACGGTGTCGGCGATGCGCACGAGCTGGTCGAGCTTGCGCTTGAGCTTCGGACGCTTCCGGAGAAACGCCCGCGCGGCCGCCGGGTCGCCCGAGCGCGCCTCCTCGATCAGCGCCGAGCAGATCGCCGCCGCTTCGGGCCCGGTCGCGTCGCTGAATACCCCGTGCGACACGATCTCGGCGACGAGCAGCTCGTTGTCGTGTCGGAGGCCGGCGATGAGGCGCCCCTTCGACTCGAGCTTCTGGTCGCGCACCGCGCCGAACTGCTCCAGCACCTCGACCACGCGCAGGAACTCCTGCCAGTAGGCGGAGCGCAGCGTCTCGAGCTGCCGCCGGCGGACGCCCAGCCGTTCGGTCGCGGTCTCCAGCTCGCGCCATTCGCGATCGCAGCGGGCGGTGGCGCCCCAGGGGCAGCGATGACATTCGATCGCGGCCAGCGTGGCCTCGGGTCCCTGCGCGCGCTCGTGCTCGACGAGCTCGGCCACCGAGAGACGCCCGAGCTCGGCGGCCAGCTGGCGGAGCCCGCGCCCGTCGCCTCCGCCGCGGTCGGATCGCCCGCGGTCGCGCGGCACGTGAAGCGGCGGCGTGGCCCAGAAGATCCGCTTGATGACGCCGCTCTTCACCCGCACCGTGGCGCCGTGCGGCAGCAGGGCGTCGATGAGCACGCGATGACCGCGAATCGCGTGGATCCCGAGCACCATGGCGAGGGTCGGCGCGCCGCCCCGCCGGACCAGCACCAGCCGTCCCGGCTCCGCCTCCACGACGGGACGCTCGCCGCGACTGCCGGCGCCGCGCCCGAGCGCCCGCCGGCGGACCTCGATCTCGTTGCGCGCGCGACGGTA
Source organism: Candidatus Rokuibacteriota bacterium (assembly GCA_003221595.1). GTDB lineage: Bacteria > Methylomirabilota > Methylomirabilia > Rokubacteriales > CSP1-6 > AR31. Next base: position 11,315 of record QHSM01000471.1, read on the forward strand.
GCGGCCGATGCGCTGGAAGTCGCCGCACGGCGCGGCGTAGCCCCTGACCGTCTCGACGGAGCGCTCGAGCGTCTGGACGTCGCTCTCGACCTCGCGAATACGCTTGAGGTTCTGGTACTGCCCGAACGACGACTCGATTCGCCGCCGCAAGACCTCGGGCGTAGCGCCGGTCGAGAGCAGGAGCGCCACCGAGCCGTAGCCGAGCTTGAACTGGCTCTCGATCGGCTCGGGCGAGCCGTCGATCACGCGCAGGATGTCGTCGAGCCCGTCGCGGGCGTCGAGGGCGACCACGCACGTGCCCTCGGGATCGATCCCGCGGCGCCCGGCCCGGCCGGCCATCTGCGTCAGCTCGTTGTGCGAGAGCGCGCGGAAGCCACGGTCGGTCCGCTTGGTGAGGCCCTGGAGCACGACCGACCGCGCCGGCATGTGGATGCCGAGGGACATCGTCTCCGTCGCGAACACGACCTTGCAGAGGCCGCGCTCGAAGAGCACCTCGATGAGCCGCTTGAGGCTCGGCAGGATGCCGGCGTGGTGGAGCCCGATACCGAGCCGCAGCGCCTCGAACACGCTCTGGTTCAACGTGGACTCGGCGACGGTGGGGCTCTCGCGGATCAGCTCGCCGATCGCCTGGTCGACCTCGCGCTGCTGCGGACCCGCGAGCAGGCTCTTGCCCTCGGTGAGGACGTCCTGCATCGCGCGCTCGCAGCCGACGCGGCTGAAGATGAAGTAGATGGCCGGGAGCCAGCTCCGCGCCTCCAGCACCTCGATGAGGACGGGCGGGGGGACGACGCGCCGCGTGTACCAGCGTCCGCGATCGTCCGCGCCGCGGGGCTCGTCGCCGATGACCCGCGCGCGCCCGCCGCGGACGGCCGCCAGCTCGTGGATCTCACCCGCCAGGTCCGCGATGACGTACGCGAGCGGGACCGGCCGGTGCGGATGGTAGATCGGCACGATCGGCCGGTGGACGATCGAGATCCAGTCGGCGATCTCCTTGATGTTGGCGACGGTGGCCGAGAGGCCGACCAGCACCACGTCGTCCGGCGCGCTGACGATGATCTCCTCCCACACGGTGCCCCGTCCCTCGTCGCCCATGTAGTGGCATTCGTCCAGGACGATGTAGCGGAGGCCGTCGAGGCCGCTGCCGTAGAGCGCGTTCCGGAGAATCTCGGTCGTCATGACGAGGACCGCCGCGCGGGGGTTCACCTTGACGTCGCCGGTGAGAATTCCGACCGTGTCGGCGCCGAATGCGCGGGTAAAATCAGCGAACTTCTGGTTGGAGAGCGCCTTGAGCGGAGTCGTGTACGCTATGCGGCGCTTGGCGGCGAGGGCAGCGTGGATCGCGAACTCGGCGACGAGCGTCTTGCCGGCTCCGGTCGGCGCCGAGACGATGACCGACTGGCCGGCTTCGATGGCGCGAATGGCTTGGACCTGGAAGTCGTCGAGCGGAAACGGATAGCCCGAGCGGAACCGCTCGAAAAGATCCATCTCGTGACACAGTAACATGGGGGAACAGACGTGATCGTCTTTCACATCGCCATCACGGCGGCCGCGGACTATCTCACCCGACGCGAGGCGCACCGGCGCGCGCACATCGAGCGCCTCCAGGGCCTGCGGGCCATGGGAATTCTCATCGGGGGCGGGCCGGCGACCGACGGCGCGACCGCCGACCTCTTCTATCGCCTGCAACA